>NZ_JAUBPT010000173.1:0-16589 GCF_036700905.1 Microcoleus sp. S13_C3
CTAATGGTGTCACACAGGATGCCATCCAAGCTACAGCTACTTGGTCGTAATAAATGCCTGTCCAGACTGTTTTGCGTTCTGGATTGTAGATAGGGCGAGTAATTTGGAATGACTCATCATCTGTGACGCGGAAAGATTCATTAGAAGGTGCTTTGAGGGCCCACGGATACTGGTGCATATATATCATCAGGCCATTCTCAGGAATTTGCGTATAGGTGTTAGCAAAGCGATTACGCCAAGCTGGGCCATAAGCACTGATAACTTTATAGAAAGCAACTGTTCGTTGCTGCATTTCAGCATCAATATTGACGTTTTTTCCTAGGAATAAGCCCCCTATCTTATCAGCCTTGAAAAGTTCAGGACGATTACGAATTGAGCCATCGGGATATCTAACAAACAGTTCGTTGAATTCAGCGTTAGTATCGCGAGCTGCTTCTGCTTTTAGTTGCTCTAATAAAGCCTGTTTGAGCAATTTATGGTTATCTTCAGCTAAAGTAAATATGGCTCTCTCCCGTTCAGAGCGTAATTTTATGTACTGTTCCAACTGAGTTAATGAATTAGAAGTAATACGTGATATAATTTGAAAGTAACTAATAGCTGTTGAGGCTACAATCACCATACCCATACTAAAAGCTATCTTTAATAGCGTTTGTTTTGTCAGGGATTCTTCCCACCTGTCTATATTGTTTTTATTTCTGAGAAAAAGAAATTTAGAGAGTTTAAAGCTAGGGAAAATTTTTTTATTCATTTCAGTAGCCTCTAACCTAAAATAAACTTAAATTATACCGAGTAATCGCAGTCCTTTTGACAGTACCACACTTTTATTTTATCACCCATAAAAGGCATTTGTCAATTAAACTTTCTGGCACACTATATAATTTTATCCGGAGCATTACTGGATGTTAGTTGGTCGCCACTAAATATAATTGTAAGGCAGCTCAGCTTACAATTTCAAGTCTCCACGCTATGTTATCGGTTTTGAGTAAAAGGAGGTACGTACAGAGGGGATGAATTCAAGGCTTACCAGAGCAAGTATACCTACGAAGAGTGAGAATCGTTATATAGCAATCCGATCTGAGTCTCACAGCATAACGCCCTCTTGTCTTCCTAGACTTCTTGTATAGCAAAACTTTCGGATTTTACATATCTAGAAAATCACTTAGGATTGCTATATAAGTTAACTCAGTATCCTAGGGTAAAAAACCTTGACGACGGAAATAGGATAAATAAGCCTTTAATACTGAATAATTAATCGGAGGACAAATAATATCAGTACCCGCCAGTCCATCCTGAGTGTTACTGTCATCAAACTTTTCACAGACAAAGGATGTTGTTTCGATAAAAGTTTTTTGGGTATTAGATAATTTTTTTACAAATAGAGAAGCAATCGGAGTTAAAGCATTATCGGGAGACATATTAAGTAGTTTTGCCTGCCACTGCCCATAAGGAATAGCAGCAACAGCATAACCCATGTCGTTAATATTCAAGATAAGTTCATTCATAGAGAGTACATGGGAACTTAATAGATGAAATGTCTTGTTAACAGACTCAGGGTGAGCCGATAAATACCGAATCGCCTGCACAATGTAATCAACCGGAGCAAGATTCATCTTCATATCTAATTCAGGCCCATACCCTAATTGAATCAAACTCTTGATAAGCAGACAGATTGTATTACTGAGTTGAAAAGCACCTGTTTGGCTATGACCCGTCACCATTCCCAGGCGATAAATAGAAACTGGTAAACCCCGATTGCGGGCAGCCATTACTAATTTTTCTGCAGCCCATTTACTTTGAGAATAACCATCTGAATATCCTTCACCACTAAGTAAATCGTCTGTTTCGGCAATTAATTTCATACTATCATAGTTCGACGATTGAAAGACATCCAGAGTAGAAATATAGTGGACTGGTATAATTTTAGTCATAGTGGCTAGACGCAATATCTCCTGTGTCCCGCCCACATTTGCATCCCGTAACGCCGTGTAGGGATAAACCAAATTGACATAAGCACCACAGTGATAAATCACATCAACGACATCTGCTAATTCACTAAAATTTGGTGGGGATAGTCCCAACAATGGCTTTGATAAATCTCCAAATATGGGGATAATTCTCCTACTAAATTCTTCTTCCCAAATTTCGTAATTTTGCAAAGTTCTACGCAATCTAGAGGTCGCAGATTCCAAATTATCAGCACGAACTAAACAGTAAATAGTCGCTTGAGGATTATGCAGCAACAATTCGTGCAATAGAAAAGCACCAACAAAACCCGTTGCCCCTGTCAAGAAAATGTGCTTCGGTCTAAATCTGGTAATTGTCCATGGGTGAATAGTTTCATCTAAGACTGCATCAGCCGATAAGTCAGCAATATTTGTTTCAAAAATTGCCGTAGATCCCGAAGACTGCACAGCCTCAATTACTTCAGCTAATTCAGCAATTGTCGGAGATTTGAACAGGCAATCTAAAGACAATTCCACCGGGAAAGTTTGGGATACACGATTTAGTAATAAAGCTGCGCGTAATGAATTTCCCCCTGACTCGAAAAAGCTTTGATGGATGCCAATTTCTCCTCCTAAAACTGAAGTCCAAATTTTAGCCAATTGTTTTTCTATTTCCGTGCGGGGAGGCACAGATTCTTCAGCATTATCAAGAGTTGGTGTGGGTAGTGCCTCTCGATCTACTTTATAATTAGGTGTTAATGGCAAAGCATCCATAAAAACTACAAATGCAGGTACCATGTAATCAGGTAATTTTGATTTCAGCGCCCCTCTTACCTCGGCTGAACTCAACTTTAACGATGGTAATTTTAATACTATATAAGCAACTAAATAGCAGTCTTCCTGAGAATCTTTCTTGACAACTACAACAACATCTTTGACCGCGTAATTATCTAAGCAAGCTGCTTCAATATCGCTGAGTTCAACCCTGTGACCCCGGATTTTAACTTGGTAATCACTACGTCCAATAATGGCAATATTACCATCGGATAGATAATGACCTAAGTCACCTGTTTTGTACATACGATCACCTATTTCAGTGCTAAAAGGATCGGGGAAAAACCTTTCCTTAGTGAGATCGGGGCGGTTAAGATAGCCTCTCGCTACTCCGACCCCACCAATAAAAATCTCTCCACTATCTCCATCAGCAATCGGCTCAAAAATGTTATTGTTAAAGTTATGTGGATACTTGAATAGATAAATTTTAGTATTTAAAATGGCGCGACCAATGGGGATGGTTCCCTCACCAGGTTCTACCCGATAAATTGTTGACCAAGTAGTTGTTTCTGTCGGGGCATACATATTCCAAAGGGATGAACTTCGTTCTAGCAATTGATTTGCTAAGTGTCGATTTAGAGATTCTCCTCCACAAATAATTTTTAAATTGCGGTTGCCTTGCCAATTAACTGCTAATAGCATTTTCCATGTTGCAGGAGTTGCCTGCATGAATGTAGCGCCCGATTCAGTGATTATTTTAGACAACTTAATTGGATCTCTGGCTACTTCACGACTCACTATAACAACGCGAGCACCAACTATCAAGGGTAAAAAAAGTTCTACAACAGCAAGGTCAAAGGAAATAGTCGTTACGGCTAGTAGTACATCTCGCTCTGTAAACCCTGGTTCTTGTTTCATTGAAAGCAGAAGATTGACGACACCTTGGTGAAGAATTTGCACGCCTTTAGGTTTACCAGTTGACCCAGAGGTATATATTGTATAGGCTAAATTATCTGGCGTGACTTCGCTTTGTAAATTATCTTGGCTGAATTGCTCAATTATTTGCCAATCTGAGTCTAAACATACCACTCGTATACCATTGCTTTTAGGTAGGGAGCTGAGAAGATGGGTTTGGGTAATTAGTATCGGAAGCTGGGAGTCTTCCAACATAAAAGCTAACCGATCTTCGGGATAAGTTGGGTCAAGAGGGACGTAAGCACTACCGGCTTTTAAGACTGCCAGGAGTCCGATTAACATATTCAGCGATCGATCAACGCATACTCCAATCAGCGTCTCTGAATTAACCCCTAAGCTTTTCAGATAATGCGCTAATTGATTGGCTTTATTATTTAATTCTTGATAAGTTATTTGCTCGGTGTTAAAAATAGCAGCAATAGCAGTTGGTGTTTGTCTTACTTGGGATTCTACTAAGTTATGAATGCAGAATTTTTCTATAGGTCTCATGACAAACCTTGATAAATAAGTTATTACGAACCTCGCTCACGACGCTCTGTAGGATTTCAAGCATTGATTAGGTAGCCATTGCTAGGGCTTTACCGTCTTTATTTGGCTTGCAAAGGCGGTAATCAATGACACCAAACTTTTGGTCGTGCCATAGGCTTACATAACTTACTAGACCTAACTATGTTCATCCGGAACAAAAGGTCAATTTAGGTGAATTTATAATTCCCTTCCGCAGCCTCAACAGTCACATGGGTTATTTTGAGTGGATGGCGGTGGCTCAATCTCGGATTATTAAGTAAAAATACTGAGAAAATCAGTTATTAAGGAAGTCTTCGGTACGATCGGCTGTTCCGGTTGAAATGGGAAGCTTACACCAGAGGGAGTAGTACACAGAACTCTGGATCTGCATACCATGCCACACCCCCTACCCCCCGCCTAGCTCTACCGTGTACAGACAAGTTGAGCGCTGACCCATATTGTAGAAACGCTGTTTCCTAGAATCTTGATTTCTCGTTTTGCCGAATCAATAACTTAAAATTCAGGAAAATAAGCTTCCTTTCTGAGATTCATGGGAAACTTGGGTTTCAGGAATTGTGTGGCAAGATTTCGGACTTGTGTGTACACGCTAGCCGCCTAGCCAGAGAGCCATTTTCCCACTTTTTTCTGCCCATCAAAATAAAGAAAAGTTGTCTTCGCTCCGGGGCAGGCAGTATTATCAGGTACAATCTTGGTAGACAGTCTGTTTTTACGGGCTGCTTTGGTAGATCGAATCATAAATACCTTCGCTAGCTCGATCGAATTTATGGTTGACCAATCCCGCAGGGGCTAGGTGCATCGATGATGGACTAAAAAATCTAAAATCTGAAGTCTCAAATCTCAAATCTCAAATCGGTTAATTTTGTGTCGTTTCTAGGACTGTTGTGACGAGTGCAACCCAATCCACATATGGTACTTCGCACAGAAGGCGGCAATCGCTACTTGCCGCTCTCCGGCAGCAATTGCTGGACAGTAGGGCGGAGCGATGACAATAATTTTGTACTGACAGATCGCTGGATTTCCCGTAATCACGCGATGTTACAGCAAATGGAGACAGGAGAGTTCTACCTAATCGACTTGGGCAGCCGCAATGGTTCCTTTGTCAACGGGCGGCGGGTCAGTATTCCTGTCACTCTCCGAAATGGCGATCGGATTATTTTCGGTCAAACCGAATTGGACTTCTACAACCCAACGGCCGGCCACCGACACGATCCAATACACGAGACAGACTCTGAAGATTTTACGGCGACTTTGACGGTGCGTAGCCTGATTAGCGTCATGGTAATGGACATCCGAGACTTTACAGTTTTGACTAGGCAGCTAGACGAAACCCTCCTCTCGGAAGTTATCGGCAATTGGTTCCGCAAAGCAGGACAGATCATTCGCGAACACGGCAGTTGGGTGGACAAATACATCGGTGATGCCATCATGGCCGTCTGGTTCCACAAAACCAGCGATGTCAGCAGCGAGGAAATGATGCGGATTTGCCAAGCTTTGAGCGAACTGCACAAGGCAACAGACGAACTCAGCAGCCGTTACCCCCTGCCTTTTCCTTTGCGAGTCGGCGCCGGCATCAATACAGGTTATGCAATGGTGGGAAATTCTGGCAGCAGCGACCGATCGGACTATACCGCCTTGGGAGATACTGTAAACGCAGCATTTCGCCTGGAATCTTGCACCAAGCAACTCGGCAAGGATATCGCTGTGGGACAAACTACCTACAAATACCTGACGCAATTGGGGGCCCAGGGCGCTTTCGAGCAGCACACCGTTTCTTTGAAGGGTTACGAGAATCCCAGCGTGGCTTACGGCGGTACTTATGCTGACTTGAACGCTTTTCTCAAAAGCAAAGGAAAGAGTTCTCGATAGCTAGAAAATTGGGTGCAGGGCAAAAATTAACCCTTTAAAATGGCAGTCCGAGTTTTTAATTGGGAGTGCCTTTTATAAACTTGCCTGCGATGCTTAAAACGCGCTCAATATCATATATCGTTAGCCTTGTCAATACCAAAATGTAAAGTTTATAACAGCCCTCTACCTATTGCGGATTTATCTGAAAAACTGCATAAGCAAAATGGTAGTCTCTACATAAATGCTGTGTATGAAATTGGGAGACAAAACTTCATGAAACGATTGGGTCGTCTATTGGCAGTCTTGGGCTTAGTGCTGGGCTGCTTTGCATGGGCTGGAGACCAAAGCGCGATCGCCGCGTCATTAAGCCGTATCGTCTTGCCATCATCCTCGCTCCTAGCTGTTGAAGCTCCGGCTAGAACCAATCGCGCCGATGAGAAGCTTGCCACAGAATACGGCAAAAAACTTGATTTGAACAACAGCGCCGTCCGGGACTTTCGGGAATTTCGAGGGTTGTATCCCACTTTAGCTCGACTAATTATTAAGAATGCTCCTTACGAAAATGTTGAGGACGTACTCAATATTTCAGACTTGACGGATGCTCAGAAAAAAGTGCTGCAAGCTAACATGGACAAATTCACCGTAACTGATGTTGAATCAGTCTTTATTGAAGGAGACAACCGGTTGAATAATGGTCTCTACGACTAGGTAGCAGCGGGCCTCATTTGAAGGCATAAGTCATTGGGCAGAAGGCAAACGGCCGAAAGAAAAGATTTTTTTTCTCTTAGGCTGATGACTTCTGCCTTTAATTTATCAAGACTTACTTTCAACCATCATTGGGCAAAAGCCGACCCAAATTCGCTAGATTGAAATAAGCGGCTTCTCCTCATTCATCTCAAATCTAAAATCTAAAATCTAAAATCCCTTGACTGACATTAGTTCAAGTCCCCAGATTCATCTGTAGACTCAATTCTAAAATCTAAAATCTAAAATCTAAAATCTAAAATCGACTGGCGGCAGACTTATGACTGACAAATTTGACGTATTGGTAATAGGTGCTGGCGCGGCCGGTTTGTACACGGCACTTTGCCTGCCAGAACATTTGCAGGTGGGCTTGATCAATAAAAATACCCTACCTGTTTCTGCCAGCGATTGGGCTCAAGGAGGGATTGCCGCGGCGATCGCCCCTGAAGATTCCGCAGCGCTGCACGTTCAGGATACACTGGCTGCAGGAGCCGGTCTTTGCGATTTGGAGGCGGTGAAATTTTTAGTCGAGGAAGCTGGTGCTTGCATTGACTCCCTGGTGAAAATGGGCGTTGCATTCGATCGCACCGGCCCAGATTTAGCCCTCACCCTAGAAGCCGCCCACTCCCGCCGCCGAGTTCTCCACGCCGCCGACACTACGGGCAAAGCCGTTATCAGTACGCTGACAGCAAAAGTATTGAGCCGCAAAAACATTCAACTCGTATCTCCTGCCTTTGCTTTGAGTCTGTGGCTAGACAAAACCGGGCGCTGCCAGGGGATTAGCTCGATTTGCGGCTCACAAGTCAAGTGGCTGCGGGCCAAAGCGGTGGTGCTGGCGACAGGCGGCGGCGGACAGGTTTTTGCTCAAACGACGAATCCGTCGGTAAGTACCGGGGACGGGGTGGCAATTGCGTGGCGCGCCGGGGCGCTGCTGCGAGATTTAGAATTTGTGCAGTTTCACCCGACGGCGCTGAGCACAGCGGGCGCGCCTCGGTTTCTCATTAGCGAAGCGGTGCGGGGAGAAGGAGCTCATTTGGTTGACAGTAAGGGATATCGCTTTGCTTTTGACTCTCACCCCAGCGGGGAACTCGCCCCTAGGGATGTTGTCAGCCGCGCTATTTTCCGCCACTTACAAAAGACGGGGGAACCTCATGTTTGGCTGGATTTGCGCCCCATTGCGGTCGATCGACTGCGGTACAGATTTCCAAATATTATTCAAGTGTGCGCTGACTGGGGAATTGATATTTTTTCCGAACCGGTGCCGGTGACGCCCGCAGCCCATTACTGGATGGGAGGAATTGTCGCTGACAAGTTTAACCAAACTTCGATTCCGGGTTTGTACGCGGTGGGAGAAACTGCGAGCACGGGGGTACACGGCGCTAATCGGTTGGCGAGCAATTCGCTGCTGGAATGTCTGGTTTTTGGGGCGCAGATGGGACTTTTGCAGCTAGAAGGTGGAACCCCCGATGCATTCGGCGATGGGATCGAGGCAGGGGAAATCTGGGAAAAATCGATTTCTGAACAGGACATTGAGGCGATCGAAAAGTTGCGGGTCGAATTGCCGAATTTGGTGTGGCAGAGTGCGGGAATTTGCCGGGGACAGCGGGATTTGGAAAGTGCGATCGTCCAACTTGAGATTTGGCGACAAGAATTTGCTTCGTTGCCTTTGAGTCAAGCGCTTAATAATTTACAGCCCGGACAAATTATTGATTTTTCCCCTGCTGAGGCCCAGAATAGCTCAATTTTGCGAAATTGGGGAGAAGTTGGGAATTTATTGGATATCGGCTATTTAATTGTCAAAAGTGCTGCGTTTCGCACTGAAAGCCGTGGCGGTCATTACCGAGTGGACTATCCCCTCACCGATCCGGATTGGTGCGCCCACACATTAATTCACTACTGCAATTGGTACAAATCTGGGCGAATAGAAGATTGAAAATTTGGGGTCAGCGCGTTCCCGTACCGTCACTTTTAGGGTTCCCGTTCGGGTCTGGTTCGTATTGTTGGGGATTTCCAAACCTAGAGGTTGGTGTAACTGTCCCAACTCTGGGGGTCGATGGCGTCGGGATCTGGCCCGCGCTACGGGTTTTTGTTAAGTTGCTAGTTGAGTTGCTGGCAAATCGGGCCGCATTTGCGGTGCCGACTATATTCACTTGCAGGCAGGCCGCCAGGGTTGCCGTTGTTGTGAGCTGAATCAAAGTACGCATAGTATTCACAGCCTTATTCAAATCATCGCAATAGATCCACGTCTGTACCACCTATTATATCTATCAATTTCCGTATTTCCACTGATATCTTTACATTTACTTTAATTAACTTTCGTAAGTTTACATAATTTTTTTTACATTAAGGCTTTTTGGCGATTGGAATTTGGTTTCAGGCTGTGATTTTTTTTAATATTTTGTAACATTTAGATGACACGGCAAGTTGCTCTCATAAGTTTTATATTTGGCTAAATCTATCTAATGACAGATGACAAATTAGAAAATTTTAAGTTACGTAATTTGAGATTTCACTACTTTGGACATTTTTTTGAACAGTTTCAAAAAGCTTAGATGGTTTACAGTTTAAGGAGCGAGCTAGTTTTTTGAAGTTACAGCATATTCCATGTAGATGTAGATCGCGATCGACCGGGTTTCGAGCAACAGAATCAGTAATGATGCGAGAACTGTAAAGAAACCCGGTTAGGAGTGCGTACTTCATAAACCTGGAATACGCTGTAGCTGCACAGGGAAAACCTGAAATAATATCTCCCTCACGGCCCAATTAGGGTTTGATGTCTAAAAATTGCTCAAATTTTGTCTGAAATAATTGAGATTTTAGATAAAACAATTGAATAATTACAAATGAGTTATCAATATCGGGGTGGGGACTTTACCTACAGTTGTATTATGTTTTTAACTAATCTTAATTAATAAAAGTGATATTGATTTTTCCCGCGTTCCTTAGCACGATACATCGCAACATCGGCATTCTTAACTAAAATCTCTGGCTCTTGACCGTCAATGGGATATAAACTAATGCCAATACTTGTAGTTACAGAAACTGTATGTTCTTCTAAAATAAAAGGCTGCATCATGGCATCGCAAATTTTTTCAGCTACTTTCGCAGCATCCTCGCGACCGGGAATTGCGGGCAAAATGACTGTGAACTCGTCGCCGCCCAACCGCGAGATTGTATCACTGCCACGCAAGCATTTTTTGAGCCGACTGGCAACTGTTTTTAAGAGTAAATCGCCCACATGGTGTCCGAGAGTGTCGTTGATTGACTTAAATCCATCTAAATCTAAAAACAGTAAAGCTACCAATTCCTGATTGCTGGAGGCTATTTCTAGAGACCGATGCAAGCATTCGTAGAACATTTGGCGGTTGGGCAAACCGGTAAGAGGATCGTGATAAGCTTGGTGGCTGAGTTCAGCGTTTTTTTGTTCTAGGGCTTTTGCACGAAGTTGGCGCTCGGTAATATCTCTGATTGCTCCGACTAAAAATAGGTTGCCTGCAGCATCTTTATGCAGGGATCTTTTAGTCGCAATCAGATGCGTAATTCCGTGAGCGTCTGTAAAATATTCTTCATTTTCTCGCGGCTGATGAGTTTGAAATACTAATTCGTTTTGCTGCCAAAATATCTCGGCTTCGGCTTGGGGAAATAATTCGTAATCTGTTCGGCAAGTTAAAATCTCTAAAGGATAGCCAATAAACCGACAATATGCCTGATTCAAAACTATGCAGCGGTGATTTCGATCTTTGACAAAAATGGGGTCGGGAATTGTATCGATTAGCGATTGTAAAAATTCTTTAGACCGTTTTAATTCTTCTTGCAAGTGAGCCAGATAACCCACAACTGCGGCGCCAGAACCCACAAGACTGAGGATTGGAGGAATTAACGGTAGCCACCAACCTGCTAAAAATGCTAAGTATAAACTCGCACTCAACCCTAGACAGATACTTAATAAACAGTAAGCCGATCGACCAAGCGATCGCAAATTCCAACTCACATTTGCTCCCGCCCAAGCCCACAGTAAAATCCACAGCAACTCCGCAGCCTCTGGCCAGACATTGATACCCCCGCGCCCGTCGAGAGCGGCACTCAAAATTTGGCTCAAGAAATGAGCCTGAAGCTCGACTCCCGGTATTTGCTGGGGAGGACCAAACCAACCGGAACTGTAAGAATTTTGGTAAAAGTCTTTGAGGCTGGGGGCATTTGAGCCGATCAAGACAATGCGCGATCGTACAAAATCAGCAGGTACTTTGCCAGAAAGCACATCGCCCATCGATGCAGTGCGAAAACTGCCTCGCGGGCCGCGCAGGTTGCTCAAAATTTGATAGCCACGGCTGTCCGATCGAACGTAAGCACCGTCATTCGGTTGAAAAGGCCGAAAAACCCCCTTGCCTAATTGCAAGTATTTAGGATTGACTCTGGCTCGTTGAGGGGAAATTCCTTCGCTTTTGAGGTAAAGCAAAGCCAGTCTGAGTGCGAAACTTTGATGAGTTTTGCCGTCTCCGGGCCAAGCGTAGAGCAAAGTTCGCCGCACTTTTGAGTCAGCGTCGATGACAACGTTGTTGAAACCGATTCGATCGAGCTTGTCAAGTACCGGAGGCGGGCGAACTCCGAAGCGGGTTTCGTCTGGCATCAACTCAATGCCGATTAAGTTGGGAATAGTTTTAAAAGTTTTGAGCAATTCGGCGTTACCCGGTTGAGTTGGCAAATCTCGGTAAACGTCGAGGCCGATCGCCCGCGGGTTTCCAGCGTGCAATTTTTGCAGCAATTGGGCCAAGACAGCATCCGAAATTGGGTAGCCGTATTTTTGCAAGTCAGCTTCCTTAATTTCTACAATGACGATGCGCGAGTCAATGGGTTCGGCCGGCCGCCAGCGCACAAAGTGGTCGAAAGCAGCCCATTCCCACACCTGCAAAAATCCGAACCAGCGCATGACAATCACCGTACTAGCAACGGCACTCGCAGTAATCAATACTCGGCGTTCTCGATCGACCCATTGTCTGATAGTTTCTAGCATATTTTGGGGATTTGGGTCTCGCCCTGTGAGCATCTAAACTACTACTACGTATAGGTTTTACATCTCCGGAGCGAGTCGATTTTAGATTTTAGATTTTAGATTTTAGATTATCCAATTTTTTGGTTTTTGGGTGCGGGCGAGTCGATTTTAGATTTTAGATTATCCAATTTTTTGGTTTTTGGGTGCGATCGGGGTGCAACAGTAGAAACCGGGTTTCGCCACCAAAATATGTCATTTCAACAATCACTCTGGAAGCAGAAACCCGGTTTCTTGCATTTTTATGTAAAAGTTTTAGTCGTTATTCGCGGATCTAAATACTAAAAACCCACAACTTGTTTAAAAAAATTCTTTCTCACTAATTTTTACTATTTTTTTATTGATTATAGATGCAAGATTTTAGATTGATTTCGCAGCACGAACCCACGCTAAACTAAGTTAAAAACCCGGATATTTCCTGCCACTCAATCTAAAATCTGTCATCTAACATCTCCAACTTTCCTGTTAGTTTTGAAAGTTTAGCGGGCCCGTGTAACCCGATAAATCAGCGAGTTTCTTCAAAGATTGCGTCCCCGAATAAAACTGACCATTAATCTCCCAAGTCGGGAAACCTTTAACATTCGCAGCAGCAGCTTGGCAAATTTCAGCGCGGGAATTTTGCCCCCTGGGATCGCATTCAACATAATCAATTATTTTGGCTGCTTCTTTGCCGAACAGCATTTTTTGGTCGTGGCAGTGGGGACACCAGTAAGCGCCATACTCTTTAGCCCCGATTTGTCGGAGGTGGCGGGCCAAAGCAATTTCGGCCGGGCCGGAGGTTGTAGTGACGGCAGGGGGTGCAATTCCGGGGGTAGAGACAATAGGAGGAGGTGACTTGACGCTGTTATAAAGTCCCAACGCGCCGATCGAACTCACCATTGCCACCAAAATGCCTGTAAACACCAACTGTCCGATATCTTCCCACTCGCGCCCGACTAGCACCAGCACAAACAGCGACAGCGCAAATAAGGCAGAAGTGACGCAGTAAATGCACACATCCTGAATTTCAAAAGCCATCAAATACATCAAATAGCTGCTGAAAATTACCATCGCAGCAGTGATGATAAATAGCGCTTGCCAAGTGTTTTTTTCTAGTTGAGAGTGCAGTCCTTTCTTGGTGTCGGGATTTACAGCTTTGGGAGCCAATGCCAGAATTGCTATGCTCAGGTAAGCCAGACAGCCTAACAAACTTAAAGGCACTGTGCCAAAGACTGTGGCGTAGGGACTGTTGAGAACTTTGTCGCAGCCGCTGGTGGGACAAATGACCGAGCCATTCGTGAATTTAGCGATCGTGAGATAGGCCGTTTCTACGACGCCTATGGCTGCGATCGCTGCCATCACAGTCCTAGACCAGCGATGAATCCAAGGGGTTGAACGTCGGCGAATCATTTTTTGATTTGGTAATTTGGGAATTGGGAATTGTTGACTGTTGACTGTTGACTGTTAACTGTTGACTGTTGACTGTTGACTGTTGACTGTTGACTGTTAATTGTTAACTAATGACTGATGACTGATAACTGATGACTACTGACTACTGCCAACTGCCAACTGACTACTGCCAAGAGTCAACAGTCAACAATTCCTATTTTACGTTTTACTTGTGACTTTGCCCGGTTCCGGTGTTGGCCCTCTTGAGCCATTAGCATCTCTATTTTCCTGTTCGGGATCTTTCTGTGACAAGCTGCGGCGGGCGGCTTCTACAAACTGACTGACGCGGATCGGATCTATAGGCTGCTCAATGCGGCCGTTTCGCTTCAGGGAACTCGATACGATTACGCCGTCAGCGGCCTGCATGAGGGTGGAAATGTTTTCCCACGAGGCGCCGCTGCCGATGAAGACTGGAATTCCCGCCGCTGCTGCACTCGCGAGTTCTAAGTCTTCGAGATTGGGAGGGCTACCAGTTGTCCAGCCGGAAAGGATTACGGCGTCGGCTAAAGCTCGCCCGATCGTCTCTTGGACGGCTGTGGTCAAGTTGGGGCTGCCTAGGGGGCGCCCGTGCTTGACTAACACGTCTGCTAATATTTTGACATCGCTGCCCAATTCCCGGCGGTAGCGCAGTAGCTGGTGAGCTTGGCCTTCAATTAAGCCTTGGTCTGTAGCCATGATGCCGTTGAGGACGTTGACGCGGATGAATTGAGCTCCTGTGCAGGAGGCGATGGCGATCGCGCTGTGGGCGTCGTTTCGCAGCACGTTAACGCCGATCGGCAGCGTCACGAGATTTGTTAGCCTCTCGACTACCAGAGTCATGGCACTTACCACAGCCGGATCTACGCTGTCTTTGGCAAAAGGAGCGTCGAAAAAGTTCTCGACAATGATACCGTTTGCCCCACCAGAAGCCAGCGCTGTAGCCTCTTGCTCGGCTCTTCCGATAATAGCTTTGAGGTTTCCGCCCCAGCGGGGAGAAGTTGGCAAAGGCTGTAAATGTACGACACCGATTATGGGATTCGGCGTTTTGAATATTTGTTTTAAGTCCACGGATTTTCCTGAAACCACCAAGTTCACTGACGGCTGACGGCGGATTTTGACGGTATATTCTAGAATTCTATAGCAAATATGCTGAGAACCCCGTGTCTTTAGACCGGGGATGAAAGCTAGAGGCAGGCTTTAGCCTGCAAGTTACCTTGCATTGCTTTGCTTGTCGTTGACTCTACAAAAGCCTACTCTATTTTGTAGATCCAGGGAAAACGAGCAATGTTAAACCTTAATTACGAGTACAAATTGAAGCCAACTGCAGAGCAAGCTCAAGAAATTGAGCGGGTTCTAATGGTTTGTCGCAAGGTTTGGAACTACGCTTTGCGGGAACGCAAGGACTGGATCAACTCTCTTGACACTCCCCGCCCTATAAGGACGGGGATTCTTTCATCGCCGGGAGCGCAATCGCTTTACCCTCAGAAAGCATCTTGACCGTGTGTCCCACGGCTGCAAGTCCTCGAATGAGAACTACTTGAGCGGCTGCAACGTCTCTATCCGTCCTATAGCCACAATGTTGGCACGAATGAATACGCTCGGATAGCGCTTTCTTGCCCGTCTCGACTAAGCAGTTAGGACATATCTGACTGGTTTTCTTGCTGTCAACATTAAGAAAGAACACTCCGCGTTTGCGACAGCACTGCTCTAATACTTGAAAAAATTGTCCCCATCCAGCGTCTAAGCAGTGCTTCCCTAAGAAGCCTCGCACTAGACCTTTAAGTTTCAAATCTTCCACAAATATCATCCCCGCCCAATCGCAGAGATTGTGAGCTACGAGCCAGTAGTAGTTTTTCCGAGTATTTGCAATTCGTTCGTGCAGTTTGCTGACTTTAACTTGCGCTTTCTTGCGGTTATTCGACCCCTTAACTTTTCTTGATACTCTCTGTTGCAGTAATCTAAGCTTGCGTTCGAGCGAATTGAAAGGTCTGGGATTGGGGAACAACTTACCGTTAGAAACCGCAGCAAAGTGACTGATTCCAACGTCTACTCCAAGCGCTTCGCCATGTGGCATGACATCTGGAACGGATACATCCCACTGCAATGTCAACATGGCAAACCATCCGCTAGCACGTCTGACTATCCGAACCTGTTTTAGCTTGGCGCTATCAGGAATAGAACGCGATTGGCGCAACTTGAGCCAGCCAATTACAGGTAGCTTGATAGCGCCATCTCTTACGGCATCTATCCCAACTTGAGGAAAAACGAAAGAGCGCATGGTTCCACTCTTCTTGAATCGAGGGAAACCATGTCCTTGCTCCCACATACTGACGAATGCTTGTTCTAACCGACGAAGCGTCTGTTGTAGAACTTGAGATTGCACTCGCTGTAGGTTGCCAGAAGTTTTCCTATAGGCTGTTAATGTCTTGCATTGACTGGCATAAGTAGGGCGTTTGGTTTCTGCTGGAATGATGTATTCGGACTGGAGAGAACAAGCATTTATCTGACAGCTACGAGATTTAAACCAATCTTTGCGTTCGGCTAAGGCATAGTTGTAGACGCGCCGACATTGTTCGAGCCAGTCTTCAAATCGGGCAACTTGGGCTGATGTGGGTTTGAGTTTGTATTCGTATGTCAGACTAAACACTTGCATCACCTCCTCTATTTACTATAGCTTAAAAAACGTTGCATCGCTTCTTAAGCTATAGTATTTAAAGAGAAAGCCGTCAAGCCAAGGACGGGGCTTTAAACCCAATTTTTCGGTAAAAAGGAGCTTAAAGAAAGACTCCACCAATGCCCTGAGTGTGGTTACACGACGCATAGAGACGTAGCAGCAGCTCAAGTTATCCGCTTTTCAAGGATTGTCTGAGGAGGGACGCTTCTTGGACATTAGACCGATACTTTTTTGCTAACATTTGCTAACAAATACATAAGTTGAGATCAGATCTCAACCAAGGCGTATCAACCGATGCCCGTAGAAATTTCTACAAGCACTTATATTCTTGCCTTCAGCTTGGTTATCGCTTACAGCCCCACGCCAATCTGATTATTTGCTTTGATAATGTAGAGGCAACTTATTTATATAGCGGTTGCGTACTACCAAGGTTTTTCACCTACATCTGAGTGGCTAAATTCATTCTATATGACATGAAGACCAGAAGGCAAATGTAAGTGATTGTTAGCAAATGTCAGAAAAAGTCTTACTGTTAATCAACCTCTTGCAAAAATAACTAGGACGGGCTCTTCGGTCCATCCCACAAGAGTTATTTTTTCTTGTGGGATGGGCCGAAGAGCCCGTCCAATAAATTTATGAAAAGGACTTTTGC
>NZ_JAUBPT010000174.1:0-16503 GCF_036700905.1 Microcoleus sp. S13_C3
GGCGCAAGCCCCTTTTCTCCATTAACTATGATTCTCTACGCTCCTTAAGCATCTCAGGAGTTTTCTGCACCACTAAGGGCTGACACCATAAAAATCCTTCTCTATTTAATAATCTGGTTAATTCTGTTACTCCTGCTACGTCTCGCCATAAGAGACTTAATATTGCTGCCATCATTAATGGTAGTGTCAGAATCCTATCTCTTAAATTTAATTGGCGATAAAAAGTTTTTTGGGCAGCCATTGCTGGAATTAATAAATCTTCTAGGTGATTCGCTACCGCTTCATTTTCTACTTGGGGACGATTTTTTTTCTTTGCATGATCTCGGTTGATTCGTTTTTTGCGAGTCATAACTGGTTCAATTATGGCTAAACTGCTTGCCCGGTAAAGGTTTCATCCTATTTTACCTTTTTTGGTCTACCCCCTTGACAATTTGCACTTTTTCTTAACTTGTCACAAATGCTGACAGGGCGATGAATTATGTTGGGGGTAGGGAAACGGCATTGCCGTGTCCTCCATCGCCTTGTTGTCGATCGTCAAATTCGAGCGTCAATTCCTGACGCAACATCTCATATCATTTCCGGTTACACCGGAATGATGTTGACGGTTGACGGTTGACGGTTGACGGTTGACGGTTGACGGTGACAAGTTAAGACTTAATTGCATTTGTCAATCAGTAATATTACTCAAAAAAGTGCTTTTTTAGGAGTGGAAAATTCACGATTTGAGAGAAAGTAGGTATAAATATCACCCTCGGCATGATTCCTCAACCGCCCAAATCTCAGTTTTATGCCCCAAATCCGAGTAAATGTTGAGTATAATTGCTGATTGACAAATCCTTTCTTAGCTTAACTTGTTACCAATGGTTGACGGTTGACAGTGAACAGTCAACAGTGAACAGTCAACAGTGAACAGTCAACAGTCAACAGTGAACAGTCAACAGTGAACAGTCAACAGTGAACAGTGAACAGTCAACAGTGAACAGTCAACAGTGAACAGTGAACAGTGAACAGTCAACAGTGAACAGTCAACAGTGAACAGTCAACAGTGAACAGTCAACAGTGAACAGTCAACAGTGAACAGTCAACAGTGAACTCGGATTTACTATTCCGATGAAGAGTGGATTTGATATCAGATACAATCAACTACTTCTTACTCGGCGCAATCTTCTCAATAGAAATCAGCGCCTCCATCACCGACTCCACAATCGGCGCCGCCACCGTACCCCCCGAAGAACCCTCCTTCGGCTCATCAATCACCGCCAGCACCACATACCGAGGAGCCTCCACAGGCATTATCCCCACAAAGCTAGTAATAATCGCCTTGTTAGAATAACCCCCACCAGCATTAGCTTTTTGAGCCGTACCCGTTTTTCCAGCAATCCGATACCCAGGAATTTGTGCAGCTTTCCCCGTACCACCATCAACCACAGTTTCCATCATTTCTAACACCTGCTTAGTGGTTTTCGGCGAAAAAACCTGCTTCGGAACCGGCCTGGGAAGCTTCCAATAAGCTTCACCTTCCCTATCAAAAAGTCCCCGCACAACGTGAGGAGTCACCAACTTGCCACCATTAGCCAAAGCGCCGTTAAGCTGTACCAACTGCATCGGAGTTATCGAAAAACCCTGACCAAAAGCAGTAGTAGCAACTTCCACAGGAGAATTAATAAATTGCTCTCGATTTTTAAGCTGGCTGCTTACTTCAAAAGGCAAATCTGTTCCCGCAGTTTGTCCGAGTCCGAGTTTTTCTAAAGCTTGATAGTAAAGAGAAGGTTTCATGGTTCTCATGATGTGCACCATCCCCACATTACTAGAATGTTTCAAAATCTCAGTAACAGTCGAAGGGCCGCGCGCGCCTGCTCTTTGGTAATCAGAATTTTGGATAGTCCAGGGATTCATGTAAATCCGACCTTCATCGTTAAACACACTATTAGGTTTCACCGCACCCGCTTCCAGAGCGATCGCCACATTAATCGCTTTAAAAGTCGAACCAGGCTCATAAACATCAGTTACAGCCCAATTTTTATAGCGCGACAAATCGAAATTAAAATATTGATTCGGGTCATAAGAAGGTTCCGCTACAACTGACAGCAATTCCCCGTTACGGGCATCCATCACAATCACCGTACCCCGCTTCGCATTGTGTTGCTTCATTTTTTCCTTGAGAGCAACTCGGGCAGCCCGCTGCAAGCGACTGTCGATCGTCAATTGCAATTTCAAGTCATCAAGCTGCACAAATCCCGCCGTCAGCCGATCGGGAACCCAATTCCCATTGCTTGACCTGCTAAACTGAATCGACGGCATCGATCGTTCCAACAAATTCTGCTGGCTGTATTCCACCCCAGCTTGTCCCTTCCGTTCCCCGTCCACATAACCGAGGATATCCGCCGCCAACTCCTGCTGAGGGTAAAAACGCTGCTGCTGCCGCAGCAACTCCAAGCCATCGACCAGACTCTCTTTAATTTGCATCCCAGCGACGCGATCGGCAACCTCTTGAGGCAGAGAGTCCGCAATTGTAATACCGCTTTCAGCAAGATTAAACCTGCGTATCAGTTCAGTTTCCGACGTAGTGCCAGGACTCCGTTCGATCGCCAACATCGGAGCCAATTTAGCAGCAATTTCCGCCTTCGAGTGGTTAAACAACTTCGGGTGAGCGTAGAGCGTGTACACCTGTCTGTCGATCGCCAAAACATTCCCTGCGCGGTCAACTATCGGGCGTCTCGGTACAAACGGCTTCGTTTTGAGAGTTTGCTGCTGAAGAGCCTGTTTACGCAGCGCCGGAGCTCGTGTCACCTGCAAATAAAACAAATTCACAGCCAGCCCCAGCCCCCCCAGCATCAACACCGCCCACACGGCCCACAAACGGAACTTGCTGCGCTTTAAACGCTCCACCGGTCGCCCCCAAGATGCAGCCGTCTGTTGTGGCGATCGGCCGAAACTGCCCGAATCTCTAGGTTTGGCTGGTTTTTCCCACCCAGTACGCGCGGCGAAGCTATCCCGTAGGGAATCGCCCGCCTGTTTTGTGCGTTTGAAATTCGGCGATCTGTAGCGGTCAAAACGGGGGTCGTAGCTCATGGCATTAAAAATTCAATAGCAAGTTAGAGCGTTTTAGAATTTAGAATTTAGATTTTAGAATATAAAATTCAAGACTTGGGAATGAGCAGTCCCTATTAGGGTTTGGATCAGACCTACAGTGGCATTCTGTTTTTTGAAGTAGTGTTAATTATTTTTAATTTGTAACTTCCGGTTGCCAGCAGAAAATCGATCGCGACTTGTAAAAAAGTCAAAAAGCAAATTATATTCTCCAATTCTCAGGCCCTCGGACACTCAGGCCCGGAGGGCGCTCTCCGCTTTGACACAGGTTTAATAGCCCAGCGGTGTTTCCACACCGGCTCGATTCTTGAGAGCGGGCTCAGAATTTGGTGCCACAACGGGCGATCGGGTTTCAGGGGCCGGCTGCAAGAAAATCGTGTCCCGAGGATTCTGCCGAGTCAAACCGGTTTCTGGATTTTGGGCTTCTTTAGCAAGTTGGTGTTTCAAGACTTCGCTAGAAGCACTCAATTGCTGTTCCCGGAGGCGCAGAGTTTCCAATTTTTGATACTCCTGACTCCAGCGTTGCTCGCCGTAAACTGTCAAGCCGTAGACACTCAGAGCACCGCCCAAAAGGATAACTGCTACTACTGAGGAGGCGCGCTGTGCCTGCAGGAGCGATCGCAACCACACTGGCTGCTGCTGGCGATTGGGCAGGACTTTCAGCACCGATGCGGACTGCCGAACCTGAGCCTGTTCGTCGGCTGGCGAGTAGTTGGGCAATACCGGCCCTGTCTTCGCCCGCCTAGCTCGGGCAATAGAAGTAACTTTGCTTTTGGCTGGGCCAGCAGCGGGCTTGCGGGTCGATCGGGAGCGGGGAGAATCCGGGGATCTGATAGCAGCGGTCATAGAGTTCACCAATACGTAAAGTGGGGTAGCTTCAGCTTGATTGAGGTTAAGAGTTTTTTGTCTCCCAGATCGCCAGTGGTGGCCATCTGCGTTCGATCGGCTATCCTTACCAAGGATACCTCACAAGCCAACCAACCCATCCTACCACTGGTCTCTTTGACTTCAGGATTTGCCAAAAAAAAGAAATCTTTGCTGGTTAGCGATAATCTATGTGAAATTTATGAATAAATGCAGTATTGTAATCAACGAGCGAATCGTTGAGCTATTCGTGCCAGCATTGTTTCTCAAGTACACTATTCCCTTCCTTGCGATGGGTTTTCAATGTTAAGGAGCTTTTATGAACAAGGGATTAATTCGTTTGACTTTGGTAGTAGGCTTGGCAGCAGCCCTCGGCGCCTGCGGAGGTGAGACCGGCGGCGGCGGCGGTGGCGCTAGCCCCACTCCGGGCGGCACTACTACTACTACTCCTCCTGTTTCTGCTCCACCAGCAGCTAAGGAAACTCCAAAGGCTACTCCAGGGGCTGAAAAGTCTCCGGCTGGTGGAACTACTTCTCCATCTCCTAAAAAGCCCTAACTAGGGCTATCCCGGAGTATGTGCCCAACGAGCCTAGCCTGCGGGTGAAAAATGGTTTGCTCCTCGCATTTTTTCATCTCATCGGTCTAGGCCTCAAGTTGGGTTTGAAGCTGTAACGTAATTCCTGGACAGAGTTACCCATTGATGGAATTTTTGGGTAACTCTCTAGCGAGTCTCTCGATAACGTCACTAAGACTGCTTGCGGTAAGCTGAACTCGTTTTTCCTCTAGCCACTTAGTAGCAGTTTCGGTCAGACTTAGGTTGACCTTACGCTTAGGCTCGCTGTAAATCTTTTTTCTAGGCATTTTCTTATTCCGCATTAATTCCGTATACAATAACCGTAAGGCAAAAATGAGGTAAAAGCAAATGTTGCTCAGCTTCAAGACGGAACTAAAACCTAACAATTGGCAGGTAACTAAATTCCGCCAACATTGCCCAGTAGCAAGACACGCTTACAACGCCGGCGAATTCAATCATCCTTGAAACTTTGACCGCCAGAGA
This sequence comes from Microcoleus sp. S13_C3, assembly GCF_036700905.1. Taxonomy (NCBI): domain Bacteria; kingdom Bacillati; phylum Cyanobacteriota; class Cyanophyceae; order Oscillatoriales; family Microcoleaceae; genus Microcoleus; species Microcoleus sp. S13_C3. Next base: position 5,012 of record NZ_JAUBPT010000174.1, read on the forward strand.
AACTGACAAGACGGTTAAAATTCCTTCTGCGATTGATCTGCACAAACGCTTAGTGGCCGAGGTCAAACCCCTGCACCCCTGGTATTACGAATCTTCCAAGGCAAGTCCGCAGCAGGCTCTAGCTGAACTGAGGACAGCTTGGGATAGATGCTTTAAAAAAGTATCCGGCACAGCCTAGATTCAAGAAAAAAGGTGTGTCCGGTGACTCTTTTTACTTGGAACAAGGAACCAAAGCAAAGCCAGGAATCAATAACGACGGCAAGCGCATCAAGTTACCTAAGATTGGTTGGGTTAGGCTGCACGAACCATTGCCCATTGCGGCGTTCCACAACTGCGTAATCAGTCGAAAAGCCGACAGATGGTTCATTGCTTTTAAGTACGAAATTGAGCAGCCCGCAACTTCACCTGACCGTCCCATTGTTGGTGTTGATATCGGCATCAAAGAATTAGCTGTTTATTCTAACGGTCAAACCTTTGCCAACCCCAAAGCTTATCGTCGGATGAGCCGTAAAATGAAACGCCTGCAACGGCGTGTCAGTAAACGAGTCAAAGGTTCCAATAATCGCAAGAAAGCAGTCTCAAAACTGGCTAAGCTGCACCTAAAAGTATCAAATATCCGAAAAGATGCTATTCACAAGCTAACAACTTATCTCGCCAAAAACCACAGCGAGATCAAGATTGAAGACTTACAGGTTAAAGCATTTTTGAAAAATCACAAATTAGCTGGTGCAATCTCCGACTGTGGAATGTACGAATTTAAGCGTCAACTTGAATATAAAATCCAAAAGTTCAGCTCAAAATTGACCGTTGTAGATCGATTCTTTCCTAGCAGTCAAATCTGCTCAAGCTGCTGCAATCATCGGCATAAGATGCCATTGAAAGTTCGAGTCTTTGAATGTCCTAACTGTGGAAATATTCAAGACCGTGATTTAAACGCTGCGAGAAACATAGAACGTTGGTTTGAAGGAATATTTATCCCTGAACGTTCAGAATTGGCGGTGAGTTCCACTCCCGTCAGCCTGCGGAGTAGACAAATCCGATAGCAGCCATGCTATCGCTACTGTGAAACAGGAAGTTAACACCAAAATCACTCATGTCCAGCTAAGTCTAGATTTGGGTAGCTATGGGTAAGTTTTTCAGAACGGTTGACCCTCCTGCAGTCCCCAATCGACAAGAGTTTAAAAAAATCCCTTATCACATATAAAAAAATAAGTCAAGGATATTTGGGAAAAAATATAAATTTTTCAATTTGTTTTAACTACCAGCCGGGAAGTCCCTCGGTATATTTAGAGGGGACACATCTGAGCGCTGCGCGAAGTACCCCGAATAAATTACGCCCGCGTGATGGAAAGAAGCGTCGGGTGTCGCGGACGGAAGCCGACAATTAGACTTAGCCACTATGAATCAATCTTCGGGAGCATCTTGATTTTCGATATACTTCCTAAGTGTTGAAATGGTAAGTTTTGGTGTGGCATTTTGGACATACACAAACTATACTATGCAAAGGTCGAAAAAAGGAAGTTAAAAAATGCAACTCACTTACAAATACCGCCTCAAACCCACAAAAGCCCAACTAACAACGATGGTGGCTCACCTAGAGCTCTGTCGTCGGCAGTACAACTACCGACTTGGCGAAAGATTTAGGTGGTGGTCAGCCACGAGAACACCTATCAACCCCTGCCCCTTGATTGTTTCGATAGTCCCTGTGGAGGAGATTTATCAAAATATTCCTTTGACGAGAGTGCAAACTAGGGATGGTATAAAAAAGGATGAGTCAGGCAATCCTTTGACCAGGAAAGGTGATGTTTTCTCGAACATTGAAGGCGGATATGTACAGTGGCAAACCATACAACTGGCTGACCTGAAAAACACAAAAAAGCTATTTCCTGATTATAAAGTGTTGGACTCTCAGGTTTGGCAAGATGTCGTCAACAGAGTGGAAACTTCCTTTTCAAATTTCACCACGCCCGATAAAAATGGCAATCGTAGAGGCAAGCCCAGATTCAAAGGGCTTCATTACTACAAATCTTTCACTTATCCTCAACTAGACAATCTTGATATTGTCAAGGACGAGCAAAATAGGATTTGTATTGACCTCGCAAAAATAGGTCAAGTACCTATGGTTTTCCACCGTCCAATACCAACAAGGTTCACAGTTAAGACGGGAACAGTTATCAGAGAAGCTGATGGGTGGTATATCTCCCTGACGCTAGAAGATAAAACAGTTCCCGTAACGGTTGCAGAAATTCAACCGACGGTCGAAAATACTGTTGGCATCGATATGGGAATCACTAATTACGTCTATCTTTCCAATGGCGAGAGAGTTGAGAATCCTAGGATTTTGAGGAAGTTGACCCAGAAATTGGCAAAACTTCAAGCGAAGTTAGCTAATAGAGTCAAGGGTTCTAAGCCTTGGAAGATTATCAAGGACAAGGTTTCCAAACTCCATCAGTTTGTAGCTAGAGCTAGATTAGATTTTCAATTCAAAACTGCACATGAGTTATTTAGCAAATGTGAGGTTTTAGTTGTTGAAGACTTGAGTGTTAAGAATCTAACTAGACGTGCCAAGCCCAAGACTGACATTAAAGATGGTAATTGGGTTTATTTGCCGAACGGCCAGTCCGCAAAAAGTGGCTTGAATAAATCCATGCTTGATGCTGCTCATGGGCAATTCGCCAGCGTCTTGAAATACGTCGCATGGAAGTTGGGCAAAAGCGTTTTGTTTGTCGATCCGAAAGGCACTTCTGGGCATTGCTGGAATTGCCTCAACAAAGTACCGAAAGAATTATCGGAGCGCTGGCATTCTTGTCAATGCGGAGAATCTTTGGATCGAGATAAAAACTCAGCTAAGCTTATAAAGAGAATTGGTCTAAGTTACGAAAGTGGCGGGGGAACTCCGTCACTCAAAAAAGCCTTTGAAAAAAAGGAAAAAGAAGTCTGCGGTCTAACTGTAGTCAGTTGACCGTCAGGTTCGTTCACTATTTCTATACTTAGGAATGAGAATTAAATAAAATCCACTTTTCCTGTTTGTTGTGGGATGGGCGTCCCGCCCGTCCTTTCTGGGCGGGCGGGACGCCCATCCCACAAGAAAAAAGGGAAATTATTTAATTGACTATCCTTAGATGTTAGCAGTAAAACCCCAGCTCGGCCGTCGGCAAGACAACAGCCTGCTGTGTGTGCAAGGACGCGCGCTGGATCTGCAGCAGTCAAGATCGTGCTAATCAGTGGTAGGATCAGCAATCAAAAATGTATCGAAATGTAAAGTGCAGCGCCGCTCTAGGTTTTGAAAGCCATTTAGTTAAAAGATCGAGGTAAGTAGTTTTATGCCCGCGACCGTCCCCTTTGAACAGATTGACCGCATTGTTTGGAATCAGCACCACGATCCCTTTGAAGTGCTAGGCCCTCACGCGATCGAAGAAAATGGCAAAAAAGTCTGGGTCGTCCGAGCTTATCTGCCGAATGCGGATGCGGTATCGGTAGTTTTGCCGGAGGCCAGGGCCGAATACCCGATGAAATCAGAGCATCACCCTCACTTTTTTGAATGTACGATCGACACCCCAGAACTAGCAAACTATCAATTACGGGTCAAAGAAGGGGAACACGAGCGCTTCATCTACGATCCCTACGCCTTTCGATCGCCCAAACTCACAGAATTCGACCAGCACCTATTCTCAGAAGGCAATCACCACCGCATTTATGAAAAACTCGGGGCGCACCTCACCGAAGTAGACGGCATCACAGGAGTATATTTTGCCGTTTGGGCCCCGAATGCCCGCAATGTCTCTGTTTTAGGAGATTTCAACTATTGGGACGGCCGCAAACATCAAATGCGGAAATCGCAAAACGGCATCTGGGAATTATTTATTCCGGGACTATCCGTGGGAACTTCCTACAAATACGAAGTGAAAAACCAAGACGGACATCCCTACGAAAAGTCTGATCCTTACGGTTTCCAGCAAGAAGTGCGACCGAAAACAGCATCAATTGTCACCGACTTAAGCACCTACACTTGGCACGACAGCGCTTGGATCGAACAGCGGCGGCACACAGACCCACTGACGCAGCCGATTTCGGTTTACGAATGCCACATCGGTTCTTGGCTGCACGCCGCTACTGACGAACCCGCCGTGCTACCAAATGGGGAAATAGAACCCCCCGTGCAGGTTTCGGAACTCAATCCCGGGGCGCGCTTTCTGACTTACCGGGAATTAGCCGATCGGCTAATTCCCTACGTCAAAGATTTGGGATTCACTCACATCGAAATGCTGCCCATCGCCGAACATCCTTTCGACGGTTCTTGGGGCTATCAAGTCACCGGTTATTTCGCCCCCACCTCCCGCTACGGCAAACCTGAAGATTTCATGTATTTTGTGGACCAGTGCCACGCCAACGGCATTGGCGTACTGGTGGACTGGGTACCGGGACATTTCCCCAAAGACGGCCACGGCTTGGCTTTCTTTGACGGAACTCACTTGTACGAACACGCCGACCCCCGCAAGGGCGAACACAAAGAGTGGGGAACCCTAGTATTTAACTACGGCCGCAACGAAGTGCGGAATTTCCTAGTATCAAACGCTCTGTTCTGGTTTGACAAGTACCACATCGACGGGATTCGCGTAGATGCGGTGGCCTCGATGCTTTATTTGGATTACTGCCGCGAACCGGGAGAATGGCTGACCAACCAGTACGGGGGCCGGGAAAATATCGAGGCTGCAGATTTTCTGCGTCAGGCGAATCACGTCATTTTTAGCTATTTCCCAGGGGCGCTGTCGATCGCCGAAGAATCTACCTCTTGGCCGATGGTATCTTGGCCGACCTATGTAGGCGGTTTGGGTTTCAACCTGAAGTGGAACATGGGTTGGATGCACGATATGCTCGACTATTACCACATGGACCCGTGGTTCCGCCAGTTCCACCAGAACAACATAACTTTCAGTATGTGGTACAACCACAGCGAGAATTTCATGCTGGCTTTGTCCCACGATGAGGTAGTCCACGGCAAAGCCCACATCATCGGGAAAATGCCAGGAGACGAATGGCAAAAGTTTGCAAACGTGCGGTGTTTGTTTACTTTTATGTTTGCTCATCCCGGCAAGAAAACGATCTTTATGGGGATGGAGTTCGGCCAGTGGCACGAGTGGAACGTTTGGGGGGATTTGCAGTGGCAGTTGCTGCAATTCGAGCCGCACCAAAAGTTGAAGCTGTTTTTTAAAGATTTGAACAATTTGTACCGCAGCGAAACGGCACTTTACAGTCAAGATTTTGCTGAGGATGGGTTTGAGTGGATTGATTGCAGCGACAATCGGCATAGCGTAGTGGCATTTGTGCGCCGAGAGAAGGATGGCGACGAGTTTGTGGTGACGGTGTGCAATTTTACGCCGCAGCCGCACTCTCACTATCGCGTAGGAGTGCCGGAACCAGGTTTCTATACGGAGTTGTTTAACAGCGACGCGCGGGAATATGGCGGTAGCAATATGGGGAATTTGGGGGGCAAGTGGACTGAGGAGTGGTGGTTCCACAACAGTGCTTATTCGATCGACTTGTGTTTGCCACCTTTGGGGGTGTTGATCTTAAAGCTCGATCGGGCAAAAACAACAGCAAAATCTCAAGAGTTTTAAGTTGTGAGTCGTGAGAGTTTTGAGTTAAGAATCAAAGCTTTATTAAACCTAAAACTTTGAGGGTATTCAGAAACCCGGTTTCTCCCAGAAATCGGGTTTTTTTTGTTTTGTTGTTGTGGCGAAAGAAGGAAGTTCTGCAACGGATTCGCTTTCTTCGGATTTAAGGAATTTAATATTAATTCCGGTTGCATCGGAATGATTTAACCGCAGAGTACGCAGAGTTCACAGAGGAAGAGAAGAGAGAGATGAATAATTTCGGTGCACACCGAAAGGATATAATAGCACTTCTAAATACTTAGGCTACCCATCGAGTTCGATCGGGGGGGAACTGCGACGGTACAAGTTCCAAATACTACCGCTAGGCGAGCGTACCTCTTACCAATTTTTAAGTTCGAGTATCGGAAGCGCCCAGATTATAAGAAACTTTTGACGGCTCAACTGTTACAACTTCCGAAATAGATTGTTCTGCTGCTACCTCTAAAGTTGGCAGTGGTAGATGCTTCATTTCCCAAACTTTCAGCAAAATTAGATATTCATAAAAAGCTTGCAGCGTGCACCAAGCTAATCCTGCTTGGCCGTCAAGAAATCCGCCCAGTAAAATATACATATAGAAAAAGCGCACCACAGGCCGCAAAGGCAAGCGCAAAGAAAAATCTTTCAAAGCGCGGCGCCTTTCCACCTCCGACGCGCCAAACAATAAATCCCACCAATTTACTTGACCTGCTTCTAATTGACGGAGAGTTTCAGCCGCCTCGTCATTCGAGTAGCGGTTGTGCTTTTCAATCCAGCGGGAAAGACCTTTGCTGCAAGTATAGTGAGGGTAAGTTTCCTTCAAAAAGTGAGTAGGCCCGTTGCAGACTTCCCGTTCAGTGTGACCGTAGTCAGTAAACCACACTCGGTCTTTGCGAAAGAGGCGCATTTGATAGCGCGGATATTGAGTGCTGCGGCGAATCCAGCGCTCCATAAATATTACTTTTTCAGCTACGTAATAGCCGATATATTCTTGAGTTTCGATCGCCTTTAAGCATTCAGCAAACAGTGCAGGCGTCATCCGCTCGTCAGCTTCGAGGATGTAAACCCATTCGTACTTGCACGGGACTTCTTGGAGCATCCAAGTCCGCTGGCGTCCGTGAGTTTCAAAGCGGTGCTGCACTGTTTGCACGGCATAGTTCTGAACAATCTCAAGGGTGCGATCGGTGCTGAAAGAATCAACTACAATGATATCGTCACAAAGCAGTGCAGATTCAATGCAAGCGGCGATATCAATCTCTTCGTTGTAAGTCAGAATATAAATTGAGAACATTCCCAGCTTTCAGTAAGGGCAAACTATTGGGTAAACAAACTATTTCTCAGGGATGTCTCGACCAGTGCGATCCCTGCCAGCGCTGGTCAATTTTTGCGGCGGCCGAACCGCAGAATTCCCATACTTCTCAATCCCGTCCAACCAACAGTAATGTAGCCGATCGCTAACAGCAAACTGCTGATTCCCGTCTGCAAACTCGAATTTCTCGATCGAGTTCTTAACTCTTTCTCTTTTTGTTGCTTGCGGGTGCGAATCTCGTTGCGAGCTTGAGTGGGAAGTGATTGAGCTTGCTGTTCCAGGAACTTGTCGAGGGCTTTCGGGTCATTTTTCGACTCCTCAAGCACAGCTTTCAATTCCTTGGGAACCTCTGGACTCTTGAGTGCTTGTTGCAGCTTCCCGTCGTCTTGCAGCAGCGCCCCTATCTGGCTGCGACGCTGGCTTTTGAGCTGTTCTACCTGAGCTTTAAATTGAGGGCTTTTAAGTTGTGCCTCAAGTTGACCTTCCGCTTGTCCCGCTTCTTGATCGACTTGAGCCAGAGCATCCTTGAGTTCCAAACGAGTATTGTTGAGGTGAACGGGAACCAGAGATAGGTAAACTAGACCTAACAAGCTGGAAATCAACAGCGCCCAGAATCGCAAGTCCAGCCAAACGTTGCGTCGCTCAATAGAGACTCCACTGCTGCTGTCCACCCAAAAGCCAGTCATCAGGAGGGCGATACCCATCAAAGGAATAATGCCCTTGTCAACTATCTGAGTTGCAGCAGTCAACTGCCAGCCTCGATTGAGAAGGTCTGAAGTTTCTCCCGGCAGCGACAGAACAATGCAGTCAAGCAAAGCAGAGAGAATTAAGATAATCCCGACTACTTTGAGAGTTCGAGCTGCTACTGAAGAAAATTGACGGCTATTACTTGCTTTCATAATTCGTGTTAGATAATTCTACACCGTTAGATTCAACGGGGTAGTTGAGTGGATTTTGTTGAACGAGTTTAGCTATTTTCCACCAAAATAGCTGCTTCGGGTACCGAACTCGACTTTCCTCTGGATGTTCACAGGCTGCGGTTGCGACCCAAAAGGTCGAGTTTCTGCACAGCTATGCAGAGTTGGACACAGGAGGCTGTAAAGCTTGGTCAAGATAGCGCCCAGACTCTGCAGCCAGCAACTGCTGGCTTCTTCTATAGTCTGACGAATCCAGCGTAAAGATAAGTTCTGCACGCTTGGGTTCGGTGCTTTTAACTAGCTTTCGCTCGCGCGGCGGTGTCAGAAATAATAGACACTGGATGAGCGCGTTTCGTAGGGTTTCACCCCCTAGGGCTCTCACTCCCCGATTGCCGGCCCGCTCCGGTGGAACTCTCATCCCTTGTCTTATAGTAATTGATATAAGAGAGGGCGGGAATAAATAATTGTTTGCCAACCTTTTTAAGCTCCAATTACCAACAGCAGGATATGGCAGTTACCGAGAGAAGACTAGCTGTTTTTTACTGTAATTATGTTTTCAAAATCTGTTGTGCCGTCGGTAATTGTTACTTATCTATTATGGTTGAAAAGTTACCATTTACTAATTAATGTTAACTCAAAGGCAACTATTAATGAGTTGGAAAGTGATTGATGATTTTTTTAATAAGGAAACTGCAAAATATCACATTTTTTGGTAGGATAATTTTGAGCGCTGTTCAAATTGGGTGGTAATGACTGCAATGATTTCTGATGTTTATACGTTGAAAGAACTTGAAAGATCGATCGCATCCGATCCGGACAAGTGGCGTCCGATCGTGTTTACTAACGGGTGCTTCGATATCCTGCACTGCGGTCACGTCCGCTATTTGCAGGCGGCAAAAAATTTGGGGCGATCGCTCGTGGTGGGATTGAATAGCGACGCCAGCGTGCAAGCTATCAAACCGCAGCAGCCGGGATTGCCACCCCGCCCGATCGTACCGGAAAATCAGCGAGCCGAAGTGCTAGCCGCTCTCAAACCAGTAGACGCCGTAGTAATTTTTTCCGAGATTACAGCAACTAAACTGATAAATATCCTGAAGCCTGATATATACGTTAAAGGAGGCGACTATCAAGTCGAAACTCTGCCGGAAGCACCGGCCGTTATCGCCGGTGGTGGCAAGATTTCCTTGATCGAAATAGAAGTTCCGAGTTCTACCAGTGCGATCGTCAAACGCATTTTACAATTAGGTACTTAACCCTCGATCGCAAACAGCAAACAGTGAGCTAAACTCAGAAGTTGCCCCATCACAAAATACGCTTGGTGCGATCGCTCGTACAACTTCATCCCAATTGCTAAGCAGGAGATAATTTTAATGGAACTCACAAGCAATAACACGATCGCGGAAATCCTACAAAGACACAAAGCAGAGTTACTAGCAGACTGGCTCAAAGAACTGCAAAATACCGGGCTGCGGCGGGACGACTTGATGAGAGCCAAAGAATTGCGCTCCGAGTGTCAAGAGTTCCTGCAATTGCTCCACATTGCAGTCGGGCAGGGTAACTTTAGCGACATCCAGACACCCGAATGGGAAAATATGCGGGTGCTGCTAGCAGAAGTTTCGCGATCGCGCGTTCAGAGAGGCTTTACTCCCTCAGAGATAGCGAGTTTCATTTTATGCTTCAAAAAGCCATTGTTCGATCGGCTTTGTCATGAACTGACAGAAAACCGCGACGCACTTGTCGAACAACTTTGGCTTTCCACCAGTTTATTAGACCAGCTTGGCCTTTGGGTGACAGAAATTTTTCTCAAAGCTCGCGAAGAAGTCATCGAACGCCAGCAGCAAGAAATGCTCGAATTGTCAACACCCGTAGTCAAACTTTGGCAAGGAATTCTCGCTTTACCCATGATCGGGACTCTCGACAGTGCCCGCACTCAAATAGTCATGGAAACTCTGTTGCAGGAAATCATGGAAAGCGGCTCAGAATTTGCGATTTTAGACATTACAGGCGTGCCGACTGTTGACACTTTAGTTGCTCAACATTTATTAAAAACGGTCGCCGCCGCCCGTTTAATGGGTACTGAGTGCATCATCAGTGGCATTCGCCCGCAAATAGCTCAAACCATAGTTCACTTGGGAGTTGACTTGCAAGATATTCTCACAAAAGCTACTTTAGCAGATGCTTTTAAAGTCGCGTTGCAGCGCCAAGGTTTAACTATTAAAAATATTAAAGAGGAAAGATAAACATATTGCATTTTGACAGAAAACCTGAAGTAAAACTTAACAAATAGGGGAATTTGTGGAACGAATACCGATTCTTCAAATGGGAGAATTTTTGCTAGTAACAATTCAAGTAGATATGCACGATCGCTTAGCAATGACGCTGCAAGATGACCTGACAAACCGCATTGTCAAAACAGGCGTCAAAGGTGTGTTGATAGAAATTTCTTCCCTAGAAATTGTTGATTCTTTTATCGGTCGCATTATCAACAATATCGCTAGTATGTCACGAATTTTAGATGCGGAGACAGTTGTGGTCGGGATGCAGCCAGCGGTTGCTATTACGCTCGTTGAGTTGGGGCTTTCCCTGACAGGAGTTCGCACAGCTTTAAGCGTTGAAAAGGGCATGATTTTGTTAAGAAAATCCTTGGGGTTTTCTGTTGACGAGCAAGATTAATTGTCCCCTGACTGAGGCACAGGCAGTCAAGAAACCTAGTTTGTTTGTAGATACCTTGTTGACAAGCTGAAGATTTCTTAGGACAGGGCTTACGCACTCAAGGGGGTTAAATCAAGGGTTTGAGATTCCTGCACTATCTTCTCTTTTGAGAGAAAATCGTAGTAAGTGCGTAAGTCCTATTAGCTGAAACTAAGTTGATGAGTGTAAGTCCTATATTTTGGGGAGAAGTTCTATTTTGGTACAGTAGCCGCCATGTCAAAACGTGAGACACTAGAAATCCGATCGTCATCCGATATAGTCCACGTCCGACAGCAAGTGCGAACTTGGGCTGTAGCAATGGGATTCGGTTTACTAGACCAAACAAAAATCGTTACCGCAGCCAGCGAACTAGCCCGCAATACTGTAGAGTACGGCAAAGGGGGAACTGTAACTCTCGAAACGCTGCAACTAGGAACCCGCAAAGGGCTGAGGCTGATATTTGAAGACAAGGGCCCGGGAATTCCAGACATCGAATTGGCAATGACTGACGGTTATACTTCTAATCACGGTTTGGGTTTGGGGCTCAGTGGTTCCAAGCGGTTGATGCACGAATTTGAGATTGTTTCCAAAGTCGGTAAGGGAACTAAAATTGCGATCGTCCGCTGGCGGTAAGGAACCCCCACGCTTAAAAGCGGGGGCTTTTGGGAAGTCCGGCTCGATCGCCAGCGGTGCAAGAAGAAAGCCCGAACCTTACCAGAGACAGGATTAGACCTACGTTTCTAGAGTCATGATACCGGAGAATGCGACGCTAGTTTTCCGCTCTATCGCCAAAAGTTAAACAGGATTAACGGGGTTAAACCAGTGCTTTTGACATAACAAGCTCCTGAAACATTCAAGGGAGCGAACATTACCCAGCAATGGAGGACTTTATGTCTAATTTCGTTTTTGTACTTGATACCCAAAAACGACCGCTCAATCCAATCC
>NZ_JAUBPT010000175.1:0-16503 GCF_036700905.1 Microcoleus sp. S13_C3
TTGTGGGGTGGGCCGAAGAGCCCGCCCAAACTATTTGCACAGGCAAGATGCCTGTGCCACAAATATTCTTGTGGGGTGGGCCGAAGAGCCCGCCCAAACTATTTGCACAGGCAAGATGCCTGTGCCACAAATATTCTTGTGGGGTGGGCCGAAGAGCCCGCCCCAAACTACTTAAAATTCTCCTAAAGACCGGCCGCACAAACAGCCGCACCAATTAACCCTACATTGGGATTCAAAACAAGACGAACCGGCATCATTTCTAACAGCGAATCCATCCGGCCTTTATGCGTAAAAGCTCGCATAAAACCCCCTTCTAGCATCAGCGGCAAAATCTTAGCAGCAATGCCGCCGGCTACGTACAAACCGCCGTAAGGTAACAGTGTCACAGCCAGATTTCCCGCCACTGCACCGTAGGCTTCTACAAACATTTGCATTGTTTGTTCGGAAAGCCGATCGCACTTTTTGAGTGCCGCCTGTGCAATTGTCGCCCCCGGATCGACAGTCTTCTCAGTTTTCCCGACCTCTGACTCCCATTTTTTGATAACTTCCCCTACCTCCGACGATTCAGGAGCAAACTTTCTGTCCCGCAAAAACTGGTAAATTGAAACAATCCCTAGTCCCGAAACTACACGCTCGATCGATATTCTTTGAATGTCGTGTTTTGCTAACAAATATTTCAGCAATTCAAACTCCAACTCCGAACGAGGAGCAAAGTCACCGTGTCCCCCTTCCGAAGAAAAAACCTTGATGCCATTTGCCTCTGGAATTCCAAAACAATTTCCCAAACCAGTCCCCGCACCAATCACAGCAATTGGATCGTGTTGGCGGGGTTTTCCGACTTGCAAAATGTGCAAATCTTTAGCATCCAAACCCCACACGCCGTAGCCAACGGCAACAAAATCATTAATTAAACTGACGCGGGATATTCCTAATTCTTGTTCCAGACGCTTCGCATCCAGCATCCAAGGCAAATTAGTCAGTTTTGCAGTGTTGTTAACCACCGGGCCTGCGATCGCAAAACAAGCTTTTTCAGGCAATGGCACCAAATCCAATTTCATAGCAGCTTCCGTCAAAAACTGCTGCACCATCGGTACTAAATCGGGAAACTCGCCACTCGGATAGCGAAACTCGTAAAGAGCGTTCATTTCACCGTTAACAGTCCTTTCCACTAAGCGCAAAATTGTCTTAGTTCCGCCAATATCGCCCGCTAATAATAATGCCATAAATCTTTTTTTCACCCAAAGATAACATTCCCCATTTAAACACCCACAGTATTAATTGCCAACCAAGCCCGCAGCACCTCAGCCACTGTCCAAGCTTGAGCCGTGCAGCCTCGCGGCGAGTGGGGGGCGTCGCCCTCAAAAATTTCGCCCAGACTGCCAACTCCGCTGGCCCTTATATGATGTGCCATTGATTCGAGGAATTCGCTCGCTTGTGCTGGTTGATTGTATACGTGCAAGTGCGCCAAGACAAACGGGCCAATCAGCCAGCCCCAAACTGTGCCCTGGTGGTAGGCGCTGTCGCGCTGCAATTGGTCGCCTCCGTATGCGCCGCGATACTGCGGGTGCTGCGGCGAGAGGCTGCGGAGGCCGACAGAAGTGAGCAACTGTTGAGCGCAGCCGTCCACCACGCCGCGCTGCTGGATGGGCGTCAGTAACGGTGTATAGCGGGTTTCCTGGCGCATCCCCGCTGACAAGGAGTTGGCGGAGTGAGGAGGAATCGAGTCTAGGGGCAAGGATACGGCGAATATTTGGTTGGGCCGCAGGGAGCTATCGTGTCCGTCTGGGCCGTCCAGAACGTCGTAACAGTAACCGGTTGAGGCGTTCCAGAAGCGAGGGAATCCGGCGGCTGTTCGATCGCCCAATTGCTGGTATTCATTGTGAGGCTTGCCCAGTTTTCGAGCAAAACTTGCCATAGCTTGTATAGCATTGTACCAAAGCGCGCTGAGTTCGATCGGCTTACCAATCCGGGGTGTCACCACCCAATCGCCGATTTTCGCATCCATCCAAGTCAGTTGCACGCCGGTTTCGCCCGCGTAGATTAAACCGTCATCGGGATCGACGCGGATGTTATACCGAGTTCCCTGTATGTGCCAATCGACAATCTCACATAAAGTAGGCCAGAGCTCGCTCAAAAGTTCGTCGTCCCCCGTGGCATCGATATAAGCGCGAATTGCCTCAAAGTACCACAGCGTAGCGTCTGCGGTGTTGTATTCCGGTGCGCCGCCCGCATCCGGGAAGCGGTTCGGCAGCATCCCCCGATCGACATACCGCGCAAATGTCCGCAAAATCGATCGCGCAATTTCCCATCGCCCGGTACAGATTGTGAGACCGGGTAGGGCGATCGTCGTGTCGCGCCCCCAGTCGCTGAACCAGGGATATCCAGCGATGATCGTTTTGCCTGCGGGTTCCTCCGGTAGCGGGCGGCTGACGATAAATTGGTCGGCGGCTAGCACTAAGTGATTGATCCAGTCGGGAGATTCGCTCACTTTTGACCAGTTTTGCAGCAGTTGTTGGTCATAAGTGCGACGCTCTTCTAAAGCTGTACCGCCGTTGAGTTCGGTATTTTTCTCGGTGCTCGCTATCAATGTCAGAGAACTTCCCGGTGCGATCGTCATGTGAAAAGTCGCCGCGTGCAAGTGATCCTCGCAGTAGTCCAAGCCGCGCCGCTTTTCGGCTGCTAGGTCAAATCCGTAATGCCAATTGTATAAAGGCGTAGAAACTCGAAATTGGGCCTCTGGTTCGGCATCCGTCAGCAGGTACAGGGGTACAGACTTGGGAAATGCAGTCACGCAAACCCCGCTTTCTAAGGTCTGTAGGCTCATCTGCCAGTCGCCGACGCTCGTGGTGTGGTGGTAGTCGCGATAGTTGACTAGGGCTTTGACAGCGAGGGCGATCGGTTGTGAGGCGCGGTGCAAGCGGTATTGAATATATGTTGTGTTAGCACCTTGCTGCATCCAAATCCGCTTTTCCAGGATAGCGTCGGCGAGAGCAAACCTCCAAACAGGCGTCGTGCCTTCGAGGTGAAAGCTTTCAATGTATTTGTAGCCGTGGGGTTCCATCGTCGCGTCGGCCCAGCGGTTTGTATAAAGCGGATAGGCGCGATCGTGATACACCGCCGTCTCGTCCAGCTTGGCGAGCATCAAAGTGCGTCCCAGCGGGGGTTTGAGGGCGGCTATCAGCAAGCCGTGATAGCGGCGGGTGAGGAGATTTGCGATCGTCCCGCTAGCGTAACCGCCGATCCCGTTTGTGACCAACCACTCCCGAGACTCCGCTGAGTCGAGATTGCAGCAGATTTCCCGTCCAAAAGCCATAACCATAAGATCCACACTCGCGCTGATTTTTGACCTACCTTTAGGTAGATTTTCGACATGATATCAACCAGAAATATTAACGCTTGCAGCCCGTTAATTTGGCGATCGGCCCCGTGCCGATTCCTGCTCTAATTTAAGCCTAACCAACCGCTAATTTTGCCCCTTACCCAATTTTCCCCTTTGATGCCTCTGTCTAAAGTTAGTTGTTTGTTATATTAAGTAATATTACCGTCTAAACAGGCGCTGAACGTTAAGGGCAAGCATTTGATAGCGCGTCGGGCGATCGAACCACCAACCTATTTTATAAGGAGAACAGCTCAAAGTGAAGATAGGAGCAAATTACCTCGGCAATAACCAATGTGAATTTACCGTTTGGGCGCCCACCCTCAAACAAATCGCCGTCCAAATTGTTTCCCCAAAAAAACGCCTGATACCCCTGCAACAATCCGCAGAAGGTTATTGGCAAACCACAGCTACAGACATCGAACCAGGAACCCTTTACACTTATCAAATCGAAGGAAAAACCGAGCGACCAGACCCAGCCTCAAAATATCAACCCCAAGGCGTGCACGCTCCGTCGCAAGTAATAGATGAAAATATTTTTACTTGGACTGACACAAATTGGCAAGGCGTGCCGCTAGCCGAAATGATTATTTACGAACTGCACGTCGGCACATTCACCCAAGCCGGAACATTTGAAGCAATAATTCCCCAGCTAAAACAACTTAAAGAATTGGGAATCAACGCCATCGAAATAATGCCAGTAGCCCAATTTCCTGGCGATCGCAACTGGGGATATGACGGCGTATATCCCTACGCCGTTCAAAACTCCTACGGCGGCCCCGAAGGCTTCAAAACACTCGTCAACGCCTGCCACGAACAGGGCATTTCAGTAATTCTCGATGTAGTTTACAACCACCTCGGCCCCGAAGGAAACTATCTCAGGGACTTCGGCCCCTACTTTACATCCAAATACGGCTCAATTTGGGGAGACCCCCTCAACTTCGACGACGCCTACAGCGACGGTGTGCGTAACTACTTTCTTGAAAACGCCATCTACTGGTTTCGAGACTATCACATCGATGCCCTGAGATTAGATGCCATTCAAGCAATATTTGAAGTAGGTGCAAGACCTTTTTTACAAGAACTATCCGATGCCACAGCCGATATTTCCCAAGAACTAGGACGGAAACTTTACTTAATAGCCGAAAGTGACTTAAATGATGTCCGCACTGTACGTCCCAAACAACTCGGTGGCTTCGGACTAGACGCCCAATGGTGCGATGATTTCCACCACGCACTGCACGCCTTGCTCACCGGAGAAGACGACCGATACTACCAAGATTACGGCAAGTGCGAACACTTAGAAAAAGCCTTCAAAGAAAGCTTTGTTTACTCCGGCCAGTACGCCCCCCACAGAAAGCGGAGACACGGCAATTCTGTTAAGGATGAACCGGGTCATAAATTTTTGGTTTTTGCCCAAACCCACGACCAAATCGGCAACCGCATTTTGGGAGACAGACTATCCAAAATAGTTGACTTTGAAGGATTGAAACTCGCAGCAGGAACTGTCTTAATTTCTCCCTACATTCCCTTCTTTTTTATGGGAGAAGAATACGGGGAAGAAGCACCGTTTTTTTACTTCGTTTCCCACTCGGACGAAAACTTAATTGAAGCTATCCGCAAAGACAAACAACAAGAATTTAAAATCTTTGAAGGCCGAGGCGAGTTTCAAGACCCCCAGAGTCCTGAGACTTTCGACAAGTGTAAGTTAAACTGGGAAAAACAAACCGAAGGCAAACACAAAATCCTTTGGGAATGGCACCAACATTTGATTCAACTGCGGCGGACAATACCAGCCCTTAAAAAACTCGACAAAAACAGTCTAGAAGTGTCCAGCATTGAAGCGGAAAAAATCTTATTTCTACGTCGCTGGACAGATGACAGCCAGATATTCTGCATCCTAAACTTCAACAGGCAAGAGGTAGCTTTTACGGCTGCACTTCCCCAAGGCAACGGTCACAAAATTTTAGACTCTGCTGATGTAAAATGGATGGGTTCAGGTTCTAGCTTGCCTGAAAAGATCAATTCAGAGCAAAAATTGACCGTTAAACCGCAGAGTTTCGCACTTTACGAATTAGAATAATTAAAAGTCGAGGCAGAGCCTCAAATACAGGCGTTCCTAGGCAGAGTCTAGGAACAAGAAACGGGAGGCAGAGCCTCTCTCATTCCCAGGCATAGCCTGGGAATGCAGTTCAGGAGGCTCTGCCTCCTATATTAAAAAAGAAAACCCGAAAAACCCAGGAGTAAAATTAACATGATGAGAATTCCCACAACAACTTATCGGATTCAATTTCATGCAGGTTTTAACTTTGAATCCGCCAAACAAATCCTTAGCTATCTGGAAGATTTAGGAATTACCGACGTTTACGCTTCACCAATATTTAAAGCCAGAAAAGGCAGCTCTCACGGATACGATGTCGTTGACTCAAATCAAATCAATCCCGATTTGGGAACATCAGAAAATTTTGAAGGCCTCACATACGAAATCAAGAAACGGAACATGGGATGGCTGCAAGATATTGTTCCGAACCACATGGCTTACGACACTCAAAATTTGCTGCTGTTAGACGTATTGGAACACGGGCCAGATTCCGACTATTTTGATTACTTCGATATTGAATGGAATCACGCTTACGAACATCTCAGGGGTCGAGTGCTGGCTCCACTGCTGGGCAATTTTTATGGAGAGTGTCTGGAAAATGGCGAGATTCAACTCAAATACAGCGAAATTGGGCTAACCATCAATTATTATAGCTTACAATTGCCAGTAAGAATTGAATCTTATGCTAAATTTATCAGTCATAACTTGGGGCATTTAGCCAGAGAATTAGGCAGACGCCATCCAGATTTTATCAAGTTTTTAGGAATTCTTTATTTGATTAAAAATACGCCTTCAGAAACTAAAGGTAAAACTCGATACGATCAGATAGCTTTTGTCAAAGGACTGCTGTGGGAACTCTACAATCAAAATCCCCTTGTACAGGAATTCATCGATGAAAATATCAAAGTTTTTAACGGAGAAAAGGGGAATTCCGAAAGCTTTAATTTGCTAGACGAATTGCTTTCCGAGCAGTTTTACCGTCTGGCTTTCTGGAAAGTGGGGGCCGAGGAAATTAACTACCGAAGGTTTTTTACGGTCAACGAGCTTATTTCGGTAAAAGTTGAAGAGATTAAAGTTTTTCACAAAAACCATGCTCTGATATTCGACATGGTTGATGAGGGAAAGTTTACCGGATTGAGAATCGACCACATCGACGGACTGTACGATCCCACAGAATATTTGAAACGGCTCCGGGAGAAAGTCGGAGACACTTATATTACTGTTGAAAAAATTCTGGAACACGAAGAAGATTTGCCGTCATATTGGCCGATTGAGGGAACGAGTGGCTACGACTTTTTGAACTACGTAAATGGCGTTTTTTGTCGGTGCGATCGCGAGCAGCAATTTAGCGAAATCTATCAGAGATTTACTCGCTTGAACGTTCCCTACGAACAGTTGTTTTTAGATAAAAAAGGGCTGATTGTTGAGAAAAACTTGGCGGGAGATGTAGACAATCTAGCTCAACTTTTGAAGAATATCTCCGGTCAATCGAGACAGGGAAATGACTTTACTCGTCCCGGTTTGGAAAAAGCATTGGCGGCTGTTTTGACAATTTTTCCAGTCTACCGAACTTACATTAATCAAGACGGTTTGAGAGAGTCCGATCGCACTTACGTAAAATATGCGATCGCCCATGCCAAACAACAAGTACCCCGACTCCTCAAGGAACTTAAATTTATCGAAACGGTGCTGTTACTCGAAGAAGAAGAAACTCTAACACCAGAACAAAAAGAGCAGCGCCGGCACTTTGTAATGAAACTCCAGCAGTTGACAGGCCCCTTAATGGCAAAAGGCGTTGAAGACACCCTTTTATACGTCTACTATCGGCTTTTATCCCTCAACGAAGTGGGAGGAAATCCCAGTCAGTTCGGCGTGTCGCTGGTAGATTTTCACGAGTTCAACCAAAAGCAGCAAGTAGCTTGGCCGCACAAAATGAATGCTACAGCTACCCACGATACCAAACGCGGCGAAGATGTGCGAGCCAGAATAAACGTTTTGTCAGAAATTCCCGATGAATGGGAACAGCAAGTCAGGTCTTGGAGAGAGGTAAACTCTTCTAAGAAAGTCAACTTTGTGAATCGAATGGTTCCAGATACTAATGACGAATACTTCCTGTACCAAACTCTGCTAGGCAGTTTTCCCTTTGAGGGAATTGAAAACACTGATTATGTCCAGCGCCTGAAAGATTATGTGATTAAAGCAGTCCGTGAAGCCAAAGTTTATACGGCTTGGCTGAGACCGGATAACGACTACGAAGCTGGTTTTATGACCTTTGTCGATAGCGTTCTCGAACCTTCGGAACAAAATCCCTTTCTCAACAAATTTATACCTTTCTGTAAAAAGGTAGCTAATTACGGAATTTTCAATTCTTTATCTCAAACGCTGCTAAAAATCACGGCTCCTGGCGTTCCAGACATTTATCAAGGGACGGAATTCTGGGATTTAAGTCACGTCGATCCCGATAACCGCCGTCCCGTTGATTTTGATCGCCGAATCGAGGTTTTGCGGGAAATTAAAGAGCAAGCTCAGACGGATATTTTGCAACTGGTTGAAGATTTGATTGCGACGCGAGAAGACGCGAGAATTAAGTTGTTTTTGACGGCAAGAGCGCTAGAAGCGAGAAAAAAATACTTGCAAGTTTTTCAATCTGGCGATTATCTGCCCCTGGAAGCAGTTGGCACGTTTAAAGATAATGTTGTTGCCTTTGCCAGAAGCTTTGGAGAGACTACAGTTATTGTCATTGCTCCCCGGTTTTTGACGGGAATTGTCAAACCAGAAGAAATGCCGATCGGCAAACAAGTCTGGAAAGATACTAATTTGAAATTATCCGAGCAAATGCCGTCGGTTTGGAAAGATGCAATTACAAATCAGGCGGTAGAAAGTAACGGTACGTTGGCAATTGGTGAAGCTCTGAGTTACTTTCCTGCCGCTCTGCTGATCGGTAAAAAATAGCAATTAAATAGTCTGCCCTGGGGGACTTTATACAGCTAGCGGCAGGTTTCGACCTGTCGCTTTTTTAGTTATAATCATAGCAGGAAAGCAATCTTAGTAGCGGGAGGAATAGCAAAATGCGATCGCTCGTCAAAACCGAAACCAGTACCGAAACCAGACTCTCTTGGTGGGCTTACCTATTTGTCCTAGACGAATTCATTGCCGAAGCAGATGCTACTATCAACGGCCCAGCAGCCTTTGGCAACCCTGTTTTGAAGCTGTCCGAGCGCGACTGGGATTTTTTGCTAGATATGAGGCTAGATCCGCCTCCCCCTAATGAAGCTCTGATTAAATTATTTCAAGACTATGGCAACTCAAACAAATAATGAATTGTGGACTGTATTATTTCTCCGATAGATAGAATAGGGCGCACTACAACCAGTCTCAAAAAAGATCCATTTAATTCTGGAAATCCAGAATTAGATAGGTATTTCAAACAGTACGCTCAGAAAAACGATCGAGACGGGATTGCCAAAACTTTTGTTGCTTTTTCGCCTGGAGGCAGTCAGATAGTGGGCTATTATTCTTGCTGTGCAGGTGTAGTTGAACGCGAAGACTTACCAGCCGACCTGCGCCAGAGCCTGCCCAGATATCCGATTCCAGCTATACTGATTGCTAAACTTGCGGTCGATCGCTCAATGCAGGGTAGAGGACTGGGCAAACAACTATTATTTCACGCCCTTGCTAGCTCAATAGATGTATCTAGAATAGTAGGAGTTTACGGTGTCAGAGTTGATGCCATAGACGAGAATGCAAAAGAGTTTTACCAGAAGTTTGGCTTCTTAGAAGGCCAGGAAACAGCCTTTTCACTTTTTATGCTGATGAACACAATCAAACAGGCAGCAACTGTGAATCCCTCCCCTCCAACCGCTACTTAACATGACTCTAATTTATAATTTTTACTTCCATTTTGCCTCCAAAAGACCGATCGCCCCTACCAACCAAACAAAATTTATACCACAAAGACGGCAAATACAACACAACGTATACGGTTTGCCACAATACCCGAATCGATCGCACACCGTACATTGGGAAGAGTAAAGAAAAGCAGTCAACAACTGTAGCGGTGCAAGCCTCACGGATGCAACCGTCCCCCAACAGGTTCGGTAAATACCCCTTCATCGCAAGGTCTACCGCCCGCAGTATAGAGATCAGCACCCTATCGAAGACTGTATTAAAGCAGGACTCACTACCCGTAAACCGCGAGGTAAAATGGCAGTCCTGAATAACCAGACTATCGCACAGATAAAACACCAAAATTTTGTAGAGATTGGAGCCGGAACACCCCTATGGGAAAAGTAGTTGGAATTGACTTAGGTACGACAAACTCCTGCGTCGCAGTTATGGAAGGCGGCAAACCCACCGTCATAGCCAACGCCGAGGGGGGTCGCACCACACCTTCTGTAGTAGCATATGCTAAAAATGGGGATCAACTTGTCGGACAAATCGCCAAGCGTCAAGCCGTGATGAACGCCGAAAACACCTTTTACTCAGTAAAACGGTTTATCGGGCGTCGGGTTGATGAAGTAACCCACGAAACCACTGAAGTTTCCTACAAAGTTCTCAAAGTCGGCAACAGCCTCAAACTAGACTGTCCCGCCCGTGGCAAGCAATTTGCCCCCGAAGAAATTTCTGCACAAGTTCTCCGCAAACTCGTAGAAGACGCCAGCAAATACCTCGGCGAAACTGTTACCCAAGCGGTAATTACTGTTCCCGCTTACTTCAACGACTCCCAGCGCCAAGCTACGAAAGACGCGGGAAAAATTGCCGGTATAGAAGTGCTGCGGATTATTAACGAACCTACAGCAGCAGCTTTAGCTTACGGGTTAGATAAAAAGAGCAACGAAACCATCCTCGTATTTGACTTAGGTGGCGGTACTTTCGACGTATCTATTCTCGAAGTAGGCGACGGCGTGTTTGAAGTGTTAGCAACTTCTGGAGACACTCACCTCGGCGGTGACGACTTCGACAAAAAAATCGTCGATTACATCGCTAATGAATTCCAAAGAGCCGAAGGAATTGACCTTCGCAAAGACAAACAAGCACTGCAACGCCTGACGGAAGCAGCAGAAAAAGCCAAGATTGAGCTTTCGAGCGTTACCCAAGCAGAAATCAACCTGCCGTTTATTACCGCGACTCAAGACGGGCCAAAACACTTGGACACGACTTTGACGCGGGGCAAGTTTGAAGAACTGTGCTCGGATTTGATCGATCGCTCCCGCATCCCCGTAGAAAATGCGATCCGCGACGCCAAATTAGACAAATCTGCAATTAATGAAGTCGTCTTAGTTGGTGGTTCTACGCGCATTCCTGCAGTGCAAGAACTGGTCAAAAAACTCCTTGGCAAAGACCCCAACCAAACGGTAAACCCGGATGAAGTGGTCGCAGTCGGTGCAGCAATTCAAGCCGGCGTACTCTCCGGCGAAGTCAAAGACATCTTGTTGCTCGACGTTACCCCGCTGTCTCTCGGCGTCGAAACCTTGGGTGGCGTGATGACCAAAATCATTCCCCGCAACACCACTATTCCTACCAAGAAGTCGGAAACTTTCTCGACTGCTGTAGACGGCCAAACAAACGTGGAAATTCACGTTTTGCAAGGCGAACGGGAAATGGCAAATGATAACAAGGATTTGGGAACATTCCGCTTAGATGGAGTTCCACCAGCCCCCCGTGGCGTACCTCAAATTGAAGTTACTTTCGATATCGATGCTAACGGTATTTTGAATGTAGCTGCTAAGGATAAAGGTACTGGCAAGGAGCAATCGATTAGCATTACTGGTGCTTCTACTTTGCCCAGCAATGAAGTCGAGCGCATGGTGAGGGAAGCCGAATCGAATGCTTCTGCTGACAAGGAACGTCGCGAAAGGATCGATCGCAAAAACCAAGCTGATTCTCAAGCCTATCAAATCGAGAAGCAGTTGGCAGAATTGGGCGATAAAGTTCCCGCTGATGACAAAACTAAGATTGAAGGGTTGCTTAAAGACTTGCGATCCGCGATCGCTACTGATGATGACGATCGCATCAAAACCCTAACCACAGAGTTGCAGCAAGCATTCTACGCTGTCAGCAGCAACCTGTACCAGCAAGCAGGCGGCCCAACTGATGGCCCTGGCGGCCCTGGTGGCCCTGGTGGCTATGGAGACGGCGGCCCCACTGGCGGCGGCGACGACGTGATTGACGCCGACTTCACAGAAGGCAACAAATAAAAGGCTAATTTAAAAGCCCCCAGCTAGACGCAAGAAACCCGGTTTTGAACAGAAACCGGGTTTCTGTTCATTCAAAAACAAACCAAAGTCGATCGACTAAAATTACTAAAAATCTTGCTTGAGGCATAGAGACAAAACTAGAATATGCTTCAACAAATATCATAAACTAGCAGTAATATCAAATCCGTTAGCATCGGAATAGTAAATTCGAGTTCACTGTTCACGGCGTTGACAGTTCACTGTTCACTGTTCACGGCGTCAACAGTCAACCGTCAACAGTCAACAATCACCTGACGGTGCAACCGGAATCGATATAATATCGCAATCGAGAGCAATTAAATGTCACGTTCTCCTATACAAAATTCCTCCCCAAATACTCCCAGCCCATCTCATGTTGCATCCTTGCGCCGACTCCGCCGGATCAGCCATTTACTAGACAATGCAATTCCGATTCCCGGCACAAAATACCGCATCGGACTCGATCCGATACTGGGACTTATACCGGGCGGCGGCGATTTAATCAGTTCAGTTTTTGCAGGATATGTTGTCTTCAAATCCGCTCAAATGGGAGTGCCTCAAGAGACTTTAGTAAAAATGGCAGGTAATATCGTATTTGATACAGTTGCTGGTACTGTACCGGTGGCCGGAGATTTGTTGGATGTTGCTTGGAAAGCTAATGTCAAAAATATAGAATTGCTGGATGCTCATTTAGGTTCCCCTGAACAAGGCAAAAAAGCCGATTGGCTATTTGTGGCGGGATTGCTGTTGGGTTTGATGTTAATTGTCGGAGGCGTGATTTTCTTGAGTGTGATGCTTTTTGGCTGGCTATTTCAAGTAATTACAGGGCGTTAAATTGGGTTTAATGAGCCAGATAAATCCCTCTATTTATGTCATTCATAGTAATAGCATATAATCGGAGAACTTCTCCTTGAAAATACTCTTTGAGGATGATTACGAACAGAAAAAAAACATCTGGCTTTAAGTATCCATAGGTGCGTTGCTTTTTCTAATGCCTCAAAAACGAGCGAATATCTCACATATTCGTAGATTGAAAACAGGGCGATTGGAAACAAAACAAACCCTTTTTTCGCAGCAATACTTAATAAAAATAAGAGGAGTATTAGCTACAAAAAAACAGTGGCTGCAATCAATGTTCAATAAATAAATACTAAAGTGTGTCTGGGTTGAAAAATTCAACCCACCCCTACCAATAAAAGTTCTGATCCTCTTACCAAGAAGAGATATGCGGCAGAAATCTGAGATAAGTAGTAGGACACAATTAATTACACAAAAATTTGGGCTACAAGCCTTGTCTAGTAAAGAATCAGCAAAAAATCAGTGTGTAATTAATTCTGTCCAATTACTTATTGCACCACTCTCAACAACAGGCAAGATGCCTGTTCCACAAGAAAATTCACTCTGAATATTGAAAAATATATCTTAAGGGTATTGACAAAATTTATTAAATGTGTACTTAAGTATCAATTTTCTTTGAAACTAGGTAGTGACCAGGAATTTCAAAGGTGGTACCCGCCACGTGATTTATCCGTGGAATCAATCCAAAATCTAAAATCTAAAATCCTCAAGAAAGAGCATTTATCCGTGGGGTCGCCTCTAAAATCGAAAATCGAAAATCGAAAATCGATTGACCCGATCGCCCTTGAGTCAGATATAGTGATATAATCCAGACTATAATATCAAATTGATATAAATGCTTGAATTATCAGCCCTTGGACTGCTACAGTTACAACCCATGCACGGCTATCGGCTAAAGCAAAAACTGGAGCTGTTTATGAGCAGTTGCATCAGCGTCAACTATGGAGCGATTTACCCACTCCTGAAGCGCTTGGAAGAGCGAGGCCAGATTGCGACCATTGCCGAAGAAGCAGGAGATGCGGGCTGTCCGCGCAAAATCTACGGAATTACCGCCCAAGGGCGCGAACTCTGGCGGCAAAAAATGCTCGAACACCCTCAAGAAAGCTGGGTTAACAGTGGTTCCCGGTTCCAAATCAAGTTTTTCTTTTTTGGCGACTTAGAACCTGCAGAACGGCTGAAGCTATTGGAACACCGCTTGCGAGCCTGTTACACCCGGCAAGACTACATCGAAAGCCTCAAGAGCGAATATCCACTAACCGACGACTATCAATTCGCCTCTCGCGATCGCTGCAAGTCAGTGCTGGCGTCAGAGATAGAGTGGTTAACCGAGCAACTAGCCAAGGAAAAAAGTGCGATCGCCGGAGTGCGTGACTCCCCAATATCCCCTGAATCAGCCGACTCCCAGGAAAAATCCTTCCAACTCACCCACTCAGGTGAGTCATAAGAAGGATGTGCAATCATTCCTGCCATCGTAACTTTTGAGAGATAACAAGAAGCTTTCCTAAAAATAATCACTCCCAGGCTTTGCTGACTGCGATCGGACTAAAGCCCTGCACATACCCCAACCCCATTAAAAAGTTACTTTCCCGATTCCATCCTGTTTAAAATCGCTTGTCCTTATTCCCCCATGTTTGAGAGGAACGCCGGAAAATCAAAGATTTCGCCCAAGTCTCAGTCAGAAGTTAAAAAAAATCTAAGTGGTGCTGCCAATGAGTTATTCTAAATCCCCAGAATCCGTCGTTGAAACAGAAGAGCAAAAATCTCCCACACCCGAACTGCACCCAACCGATGCAGACAGCGATCGACCGGATGATTTTCCGCCTATTGCCGATCGCCCCCAACCTGTTGCTAAACCACGATCGCGCTGGCCCCTAATTGCAGCGATCGCACTCGCCACAGGCGCAGCAGGTTTCGGCTGGTACTCGTGGCAATCGGGTCATAATCGCCCACAGCAATCGGCAGCAGCAGCCCAACCCAAAGCCATACCAGTCAAGCTCGCAGCCGTAGAAACCAGCTCAGTCCAAGAAGCCTCGGAATTTGTTAGCAGCTTAGAGGCCAAGCGTTCAGTAGAAATCAAACCCGAAGCAGAAGGGCTAGTCACGGAAATTTTTGTCAAATCCGGGGACTTCATAAACAAAGGGCAAGCCATCGCCCGCATGAAAAGCGACAGCGCCCAAGCTGACTTGAGGCAATCCCAAGCCAACCTGATTCGCGCTCAATCCCACTTAGCCGAGTTGCAAGCAGGAACCAGGCCCGAAGAAATCGCCCAAGCTCAAGCCCAAGTCGCCCAAGCCCAAGCCAACCTCGCTCAACTGCGATCGGGCTCTCGGCCAGAAGAAATTGGTCAAGCCCAAGCCCGCGTTAGCCAAGCTGAAGCCGACCTCGCCGATGCCCAAACAGGTAGCCTCTTAGAAGACATCGCCCAAGCAAGAGCGCAAATAGAAGCAAGCACAGCCGAAGCAAAGTTAGCCACCCAGCAGCTTGCCAGATATCAAGCATTGGCAAAAGAAGGTGCAGAATCCGCCAACACCCTCGAACAATACACCCAAAAAGAAGGCACCGCCAAAGCCAATCTCCGAGAAGCTCAAAGGCGGTTTGAGCAGCGGCAAAAGAACAGACAAGCCGAGATCGAGCGCCGCACAGCGGCCTTGCAACAGCAGCGGCAAGCTTTGCGGCAATTGCAAAACGGTTCGCGCCCAGAGGAAATAGCCAAAGCCGAAGCAGAAGTCGCACAAGCCAAGAGTAGATTAGCGCAGTTAGCCAACGGCACTCGCCAAGAACAGATCGATCAAGCTGAAGCGCAAGTTGCCGAGGCCGCCGCTCAAGTGCGCGGCTTTCAAGTACAACTACAAGAAACTGCTGTCATCGCCCCCTTCGCGGGAGTCATCGGCGACATACCAGTGAAAGTAGGTGATTACTTGAAAAAAGGTGATCCCATTGCCACCCTGACTGAGAACCAATTGCTAGACTTGCGGTTATCAATTCCTTTGGAACGGCAGCCTCAATTACGCTTAGGGCTGCCAGTACAAATGCTCGACGCTCAAGGTAAGGCGATCGCCCAAGGTCAAATCAGTTTTATCTCCCCCAACGTCAGCGCCAATTCCCAAACAATTTTAGCTAAAGCCACCTTTCCCAACCCCAGCGGCGAACTGCTTAATCTCCAGTTTGTAAAAGCTAAAGTCATCTGGAAACAGAACCCCGGAATTTTAGTTCCAGTCACAGCAGTCACTCGCTTAGGTGGAGAAACTTTTGTCTTCACAGCTCAAAAGCCAGAACAGCCAAAACCTGGGATGCCACCTTTAGTAGCGCGACAAAAATCCGTGAAATTGGGAGCCATTGAGGGGAATAATTATCAAGTTATCGAAGGTTTGAAAGCCGGGGAAAAAATTGTTACAGCAGGCATCCTTAACCTCACAGACGGTGTTCCCATTATGGCTCAAGAAGAAGGGAAAGGAGCAGGGAAAAATTTACCAGTAGGTGGCAAAAAATAAGGTATGTTGTTGCGATTGGGCGCTCTTAATTCACCTCTTAAGAGCGCTAAAGCGCAACTACGTACTTTATGTGAAACTACTTGATTGCTCAGCTCTTAACAAGGGGGCAATTTAAATTTTTGACTGAAGTGCAATGAGGAATTAGCAATTATCAACTAATATCGTTTCCGGTTGCATCGGAATAATCAAATTGAGTCAACAATTAACACTCAACTATTCAGTTTTTCGACCCCTCCTTCAACAGTCAACAGTCAATCGATTTTAGATTTTAGATTTTAGATTGTTATCAGTCAACAGTCAACAGTCATCAGTCAACAGTCAACAGTCAACAGTCATCAGTCATCAGTCAACAGTCAACAGTCAACAGTCAACAGTCAACAGTCATCAGTCAACAGTCAACAGTCAACAGTCAACAGTCAACAGTCAACAGTCAACAGTCAACAGTCAACAGTCAACAGTCAA
>NZ_JAUBPT010000176.1:0-16032 GCF_036700905.1 Microcoleus sp. S13_C3
AGTTGACAGTTGACAGTTGACAGTTGACAGTTGACAGTTGACAGTTGACAGTTGACAGTTGACAGTTGACAGTTGACGGTGAATCGAAAATCGGAGCTGCAACGCAAGTTCTGCTAAGCTGCTGTGCATCTAATTTGACAGTCAACTTTTCTACAATTATTGTGGGACGGGCAGGAGAGCCCGTCTCTGTATTCAATTTAGATGCGTGGCAGCTTATTTAATGAAAAAGAAAGCAATTAATGCCAAGCTGAGAAAGATAGCGAGCAGAATAGCGTGTTCAACTTTCGGGCTAATAATCTTGACAGCCATCACTAAACTAACCGCCAGGAGGACAACGCCAACGTCCACAATGGTTTCTCCGCGTTGGTCAATTAGCGGATCTTTCTGAACAGATTCCGCAGCAAGAAAGTAAATTGCGATGATTCCTGGTAATTTTGGAGTTAGCCAATTCATACAAAAGCTCCTTGAATTTGAGCGAGAAAGGTAAGAATGCCTGGGATTATAGCTGTAACAAATATTTCATAATCTGCTTTTCTTCCTAGTTGCTTTTATTGCTAGTACCGTATCTGCAAACTCATCTCCTTAATATAGCGGTTTTCAAGGAAATGAGGTACGCACCATTCAATTCGTATCAGGAAAAGGAACCACCACTGCCCTATCCCCACGAGCACCTAATTTACCTGATAAAAGCTATATAGCAATATTTAAATACGATTTGGTGACAAATAACCATTCATCTTGAGATTGTAAATTGCTAAGTTCGCCAGAGATATATCAGCGAAAATAGGACAACCCAAATCACGTCAACGAAGTGCCAGAACAGAGTAGTTGCACTAACGCCGAAGTGACTGGAGTTGTAGTTACCCCGAATGAATGAACGAGAAACCATGAGCAACTGCAATAGAATGCCCACAAGAACGTGCAGCCCGTGGAAGCCTGTCAGTAGGTAAAATGTTCCCCCCATCAGCCCTGTAGTCAGCCGAAAATTAAGGTTACTCCACTCGATCGCCTGAGCAACTAAAAAGTAAATTCCCATCCCCGAAGTCAATGCTAAAAGCCAGCGAAATTTAATAATTTTATGGCGTTTGAGGGCATTTTCGGCGGCTTGAATAACGAAGCTACTTGAAAGCAGCACTACTGTATTAAAAATGATAAATTGAGACACTTCCGGCCCTTTGATACCAGGCGGAAACCAGTGGGAATGGGTCAATCGTAAAGCAATATAGGTCAAGAAAAAGCTGAGAAAAACTAGGCTCTCCGACAGTAGGAATACGGTAACGCCGAACATCCCTTTACCATGATGATCGTGAGCCAGCCCGCCACCAATAGGCAAGAACCTTTGCAACCAATTAGGCAGGTACTGTACTAGGCGATCGAAACGCAGCGGGCTTTCGTCTATATGATGTGTAGGATTTGACATGACTCAGATGATTTGGGATTTTGAATTTTAGATTGAATAAAACTCCTCAATTACTCTCCTAGCCAGATCTATTCTTGAGTAACGGCAGCCTCTGGTATCGCTTTAGAGTTGTAATGATAAGGTGGCTCATTGACAACAGGAATTTCCTCAAAGTTCTCTCTCGGTGGTGGTGAAGAGGTCTTCCACTCTAGCCCTGTAGCGTGCCAGGGATTGGCTGATACTTTTTTACCTAATAGCAAAGAACCGACCATATTGGCAATAAAAGGTAGCGTAGACATCCCCAACAAAAACCCTCCCAAACTAGCAATAATATTCCATCCTTGGAATTGCGGATCGTAAGATGAGACTCGGCGCACCATACCCTGTAAACCTAGTGGGTGCATGGGAAAAAAGGTAAGGTTAGCACCGATAAAAGTTAAAAAGAAATGCACTTTCCCCCAGCCTTCTGCGTACATTCGTCCAGTTATTTTTGGGAACCAGAAATAAATCGCCGCAAAGATTGCCATTGTGATTGTATTGTGGACGACGTAGTGGAAGTGGCCTACTACAAAGTAGGTGTTGTTAACGTGAATATCAAACGGCACTGAACTAAGCATGATTCCAGTAATTCCACCGAAAACAAACATGACTACACCTCCCAAGGCAAATAACATGGGGGTTAAAAGGTGCAATCTGCCGTTCCAAACGGTGGCAGTCCAAGCAAATACTTTGACACCAGTTGGTACGCCAACCAACATTGAGGAAACCATAAATAGCATCCGCATCCAATTAGGTGTGGCGCTGGCAAACAGATGGTGTACCCAAACGAAGATGCTGACTAAACCAATACCGAAGGAGGCGATCGCTACCGATCGATAGCCAAACAAAGGATTGCGAGAAAAGGCGGGGAGAATTTCCGAAAAGATGCCGAAAGCAGGCAGCGCCATGACGTAAACTGCCGGATGGGAGTAGAACCAAAATAAGTGCTGATAGATGATTGGGTCGCCATTCTCCAGGGGTTTGAAGAAATTTGTCCCAAAAGTGAGGTCAAAAAATAACAGTACGATCGCGCCCGTCAGGGAAGGTAAACAAATTAGTTGCAGCAACTGGGCACTTAGAACTGTCCAAACGAAAATCGGCATCCGAAAAAACGTCATCCCCGGTGCCCGCATCCAAACAATTGTGGTAATAAAGTTGACTCCCCCCATAATCGATGAGATACCCAGCAGCATTACACTTAGTATCCAAATTGATTCGCCATTAATAGGATAACCAGTTGGGTTTTGGAGGCTAATTGGTGGGTAAGACCACCAGCCAGCTTGGGGAGGCCCACCTTGTACTAAAAAGCTCGATAGTAGCAGGATACCTGCTGGGGGAATTATCCAAAAGGCGATCGCATTCAGAACTGGAAACGCCATGTCTTTTGCCCCAATCATCAACGGCACTAAGTAGTTGGCAAGACCAGCATTGAATGGGATAATCCACAGGAAAATCATCACCGTACCGTGCAAGGTGAATAAGCCATTATATAAAGAGCGATCGACCAAATCTGATTCGGGGGTAAGCAGTTCGCCACGAATAATCATCGCCAACAGCCCACCAATCAAAAAGAAAATGAAGGTCGTCACCATGTACTGAACACCGATAACTTTATGGTCGGTGCTAAAACTGAAATACTCCCGCCAATTGGTATCAGGTTTGCTGTTGCGATATTCGGAGTCGTCAGTAATTGGGATTGAGTTATTTGTCATATATTTTTTATTTATCGGTAGCAGCTTGAGAAAGCCATTGACTATAAGTTTCACTTGAATCAACATATACATCGGCCACCATCAAAGCAAAGTCGGTGCCGCTGAATTGGGAATCGCGCAGGTGATATTTGCCGATTTTGGTGGGTGTTAACACCAGGCTAATGTTGCGGTTGGGGATGATATCTTGCTTTAACCGGAATTCAGGGACATAAAAGCCGTGGATCGCGTCTTCAGAATGCAAATTTAAACGGGTACGTTCATTTACTCTCAGATGTAATTCGTTACTAATAGCATTATTTGGATAGCGGAAAGACCAAACCCATTGTTTAGCCAAAACCTCAATGTTTTCAGTAACAGGTTGAGTCGTGTTTGTGACCGTTGCGGCGGCAGCGGGTTCTTCCAATATGTGAAGATGCACGATCGGTTGTAGCCCCTCAATATCTAGTTGTTGATAAATGCTGAAACTTTGAGCCGCAAGCCATAACACTAGCACAGTTGGGGCGGCAGTCCAGAGGATTTCCAGCCTCACATCGCTTCTGGCAGGATGACCGTGGCTCCAATCTCCTTTGGGCGCGCGACCGGTGAGAATTGAGTATCCGATCGTACCTGCAATCGCGAGAAAGATGAACGTTCCCACCGAGGTTAAGAAGCTAAATATGCGATCGACTCGTTCCGCTTCGGCGGTTGCCTGAATCGGCATCCAAGAGTAGGCTTGGTCTCCAATCCAGCGGGCTATTACCAGAATTACCGCGATAAAAACCATCAATAACAGCGCGTCGAAAATTCTCCTCATCGCATCCTCTGTAAAATCAATTCTCCTAGTATCTTTGTTGGCATCATTTGAGTAGCAAATTGGGATTTTTACCTTGTCGGATTAAGCCTGCCGCCGTATTATGTATCCCGAACTCATCTCCCATTTGCGCCCCTAATGTCCCGTGAATAAATAACAGTCCCAACATGGCAATACCTACCAACAAGTAGCTCCATTGCACTTGGATCTGGGCATCTTTGCGCCAGCGGTAGCGTTGCAATCCCCTCCACACGGTCATGGCAACGATCGCTGCTAATAGTAAAATCCCACCGATACCATGCAACAGCATCGTTGTACCAGCCCCCAAACCCCAAGCACTATTCATATTTGTGGGTGGGTTTGCCAGCATCATCTCAAAAAAGCCCGCCGCGACAGTAAAAAACGTGATAACAGCACTAGCTAAAAGATTGTACCAACCAACATCAAAAAAGCTGGAACGAATAGCAGTCATAGCCAAAAATTTGAGGATTGGTTTTTCAAACCGGAATAGCGTTCCTGCGATATCAAAAATTATGGCAATAATGAATAAACCCAAAGTGAAATGCACTAGCTGCGGATGAATAGGAACCTGGTAGGGTAATCCGTTAGCACCTAGTTTGAACCACAACCGATCGATAAGTTGCGAGTTCATTGTAAGACTCCATTTTTTGTTGCTTCAACTACTGGCTCTACGTGCAGGCCGTATACCCACACTAACTGACTCCCTAAATATTGTTGAAAGAAGACTAAAGAAATTAAAAATGTTGCAACACCTAGATAAGCAACAGGTATCTTTTGTGGAGTGCGGGCGCGAATCGCGAATCGCCATGCGGTAATCGCGACAATAATTGCCGAAAGCGACCAGCCAGTAATTGTATGCAAGTTCAGTGTCGGCTTGACAGCTTCGTAAGGTTGGGCTAAACCAGCTTCAAACTGACCAAAGATGACGGCGAGGAAAACACTGACTGAAGCAACAAACATATTCCAGAAACTCACCTCTAACAAACGATGATTGCGGGTAAAATAGCCTACCACGTCGCAGAAGAAGGCAAAAAACACCATCGCGATCGCGAAATGGACGATGATGGGATGGAGCGGATCTGGGTAAGGTAGATTCGCGTTATTGAGAGGCATAGGCTATCGCTTTCTCCTGTTTTACTGGACTTGTTCCCGGAGGCGAGCTGACAGAGATTTCTCTAAATACAGAGTGAGACTAATTCTAAACAAACATATCTATCTAAAGATTGATCTAAGCCTAAAAAATAACTATTGCTTCTAAAACTAAGTAGTTAAGCAAAATTAATTACATAATTATCTCCAAATTCTTTAAGAATTCTTTCTACAGATGAAACAAGAGATTGCCAGCTAGAGTAGGCATCTATTTCGAGCCATTGATATTTGATAAACCGCCACAAAATCTCAATTAAATTCAATTCAGGTGAATAAGTAGGCAATTCAAATATAGTTAAACCGCGTTCTTTCCATTCTTCAATTTTCTCGAAAATGGCATTGCTAGTATGAATAGAAGCTTGATCTACTACAATAACTGTTGGCCGCTCCACCACAGCAAAAAAAGTATCTATGCAGGCTATAATTACATCAGAATTAATAGTCTGCTCTGAAACATAAGCATGAAGAGTGTTTTGCCGATTCATGATTCCCAAGACATTTAAACGCTTAGTTCTACGACTATCAATTGACAAATATTCACCAATATCTTGCCATCCATAAGGGACACAAGGGATGCCACAAAATCCGGATTCATCCAAATAGTATAAATCAATTTTACCCTCATCTTCTAATTGTTTTAATTCTGACAACTTTTCTTTTTTTTCCTTGTATTCTATGGGGTCTGGCTTGCCGCCAACACCTCGACGCATCCTATGCCAACTCATCCTTTTTTTTTAATTATTCTCTTAATTGTTTCCGTACTTATATTAACAGACCATTCTTTTTTGATTTTTTGTACTACTTGCTTTAATTGTTTTGGTTGCAATTTTACCCAGTCTCTAATTTGATCTGATTGTGCGGAATTAAATGTTTCTTTTCTGCCTCTACCTGGTTTATTATATAATCCGAGCATTCCCTCATATTCCCATCGATTCAACCAGTTATACATGGTCTTATAACTAACTTTAAAGATTTTCATTAAATTTTCATTTTTGATATTTTGTGAAACTAAAATCAGAAAGTGTGCTCTTTGGCGCACTTGATGATGTCTGCTTTCGCGATAAATTCGGTTTAGCAATTTCAAGGAAAGTGGATTGATATCTCGAAGTAAAAACATATAAAACCTCTTTGAACACAACTTGATATTTTTATTATAGCATATTAGTTGTTTGTGTAATTAATTGTGTTGGGCTACTTATTCGGTTTTCCCTTCTCTCAACTTTTAAGGCTATCGCTTGTCATATTTTTGACACACTCATGACAAACTAATGACAGAAAACGTACTTTTTATCACAAAAAGCATTGTTTGAAAATTAAAATAATATGTAATTTTTTTGATAAAATAATCATGAAATTCTATTGTCGGCTCAGAAATAGACCCTAATTACCCCATTAGATAGAGGTAGTTACTTCTATAAATCCCTAAAGTTAGCGCAGAAACCAAGAGATAAATCTTTAAGTAGTTACATTAAGTAGGGTGGGGGATCGCCGACAACCAGATTAGCTATGAGTTACAAATTTTTGGCTGCGATCGCCCACCTTACGTTTAATTATGTCCATCTACTTAGGAATGAGAATTAAATAACTTGCATTTTTTGTAGGTTGGGTTGAGGCACGAAACCCAACAATCAAGCGTGGGGTTGGGCGGAGTGAAACGGAGGGTTCGTGCCACGGGCCCAACCTACAGAAGTTATTTAATCCACGATCCTTAACTGGTTCTTAATCGTATTGATTAGGTACAAATTTACTTGACTAGGAAACAAGACGAGGAAAAAATATGAGCTATTCCCCTAATCTTCTCAAAGGCCAAAAAGCACTCGTAACGGGTGCTAGTTCTGGTATTGGTGAAGGAGTCGCCCGTGCTTTGGCTGCATCGGGTGCTTCTGTTGTAGTCAACTACCATTCTGAACAAGAAGCAGCAGAGAAGATTGTTAGCGAGATTAAATCGATCGGTGGGGAAGCGATCGCCATTGGTGCAAATGTCGCCAAGGAAGAGGAAGTTTTGGCGATGTTTGACCAAATGTACCAGCACTTTGGCACGATCGACATTTTGGTAAACAATGCCGGATTGCAGAAAGATTCAGCCTTTGTAGATATGACTCTCGACCATTGGAATTTGGTGATTGGCATCAACCTAACCGGACAATTTCTCTGTGCTCGTGAAGCGGCAAAAGAGTTTCTCAAGCGAGGCGTGAAGCCAGATATCTCCAGTGCCGCCGGCAAAATCATTTGTATGAGTTCGGTACACGAGGTGATTCCTTGGGCGGGTCACGTCAACTACGCTACGAGTAAGGGTGGCATCCACATGATGATGCAGAGTATTGCCCAGGAACTCGCACCCCACAGAATTAGGGTCAATAGCATTGCACCCGGTGCGATTAAAACTCCTATCAATAAATCAGCCTGGGACACGCCAGAATCTGAGGCAAAATTACTAAAACTCATTCCCGCCAAACGAGTCGGAGATGTAACAGACATCGCCAAAGCTGCTGTTTGGCTTGCCTCGGATGACTCAGATTATGTGAATGGTGCAACTCTATTTGTAGACGGCGGCATGACTCTGTATCCAGGGTTCGCCACAGGAGGGTAGATGAACGCAGAACAGCAACGCTTAGAGGAAAATCGCGAACCGGATGAACCTTGGTATCGTTGGGGTTCCTACCTGAGCGATCGCCAATGGGGTACAGTGCGAGAAGACTATTCACCTGACGGTTCAGCTTGGGACTACTTTCCTCACGATCATGCGCGATCGCGCGTTTACCGTTGGGGTGAAGATGGACTGGGTGGATGGTGCGATCGCCACAGTCAACTCTGCTTTAGTCTAGCACTGTGGAATGGCCGCGATCCAATTTTAAAAGAACGCCTGTTTGGGCTGACTAACGAACAAGGTAATCACGGTGAGGATGTCAAAGAATATTACTTCAACCTAGACAACACGCCTACCCATTCCTATATGCGCTGGTTGTACAAATATCCGCAACTGGAATTTCCCTACACTCAGCTTGTAGAGGAGAACGCTCATCGCCACAAGGATCAACCAGAATTTGAACTACTGGATACGGGCGTGTTTGACGATAATCGCTACTTTGATGTGGTTGCCGAATACGCCAAAGC
Source organism: Microcoleus sp. S13_C3 (assembly GCF_036700905.1). NCBI lineage: Bacteria > Bacillati > Cyanobacteriota > Cyanophyceae > Oscillatoriales > Microcoleaceae > Microcoleus > Microcoleus sp. S13_C3. The sequence goes on from NZ_JAUBPT010000176.1 coordinate 8,225, forward strand.
CTCTACAGACGATATTTGCATTCGTATCAGCATCACGAATCGGGGGGCGGAAACTGCCACAATTGACGTTCTACCTACCCTTTGGTTTCGCAATACCTGGATCTGGACAGGTGATAAACCGCAGTCACACCTAACAAAAATTGCTGATGGTGTAATTAAGGCGAACAGTGAGAAATATGGGGATTATTGGTTATTTTGTGAGGGAAATCATCGGCTTTTATTTACAGAAAATGAAACTAACACGCAACGCCTCTACGGAGTCGCTAATGCCTCGCCTTATGTGAAAGACGCTTTTCACGAGTACGTGATTCACAACAACAAGGCGATGAATCTGAGAGATTGCACCATTCTCAAGAACGGGCAAGATGCCCGTTCCACAGGAGATCGAGTTTCTTGTGGGGTGGGCATCTTGCCCGCCCCTGAAAGCCCTATTGAGAATGGTACAAGCTCTCAGGTGAATCCCAATCAAGTTGGTACAAAAGCAGCGGCTTGGTATCAATTGGAAATTGGGGCGGGACAGACCAGTGTAATTCAATTGCGCTTCACCAACCAATATACTGACACGCCCTTTAATGCAGCATTTGCTGATACCTTCCGCCAGCGTCAAACAGAGGCAGACGAGTTTTACGAAACGCTCACCCCTGGTTTAGATGAGGATTGCCGCAACGTCCAACGACAAGCGTTTGCCGGACTACTGTGGAGCAAACAGTTTTATCAATATGATGTCCGTACTTGGCTGCATGGAGATTCAGCAGAACCTACCCCGCCCAGTCAACGCCTCACTGGGCGCAATTCAGAGTGGTGGACTCTCTACACTGAGGAAGTTATTTCCATGCCCGATAAGTGGGAGTATCCTTGGTTTGCGGCCTGGGATTTGGCGTTCCACTGCATTGCTTTGGCATTAATAGATGGAAACTTTGCCAAGCAGCAATTACTATTACTAACCAGCGATCGCAGCATGAACCCCAACGGTCAATTACCCGCTTACGAGTGGGCGTTTGGCGATGTCAATCCCCCCGTACAAGCATGGGCGGCGTGGCGCATCTACAAAATAGAGGAGAAACGAGTTGGAACGGGCGATCGCAAATTCTTGGAACGAATGTTTCACCGCTTGATGCTCTACTTTACCTGGTGGGTGAACCGCAAAGACCTACGAGGACAAAACTTGTTTCAAGGAGGATTTCTCGGATTAGATAACATTGGGCTATTTGACCGCAGCAAGCCATTACCAACGGGGGGTTACTTAGAACAGGCAGACGGCACGGCATGGATGGGTATGTTCTCACTAAATATGCTGGCGATCGCGCTGGAATTGTCCCGTGAGGACGAAACATACAGCGATATGACGTTGAAGTTTTTTGAACACTTCCTCTACATTGCTAAGGCCATTAATAATGTAGGGTCTGAAAAAATTGTCCTTTGGGACGACGAAGACGGCTTTTACTACGATGCCTTGCACTTACCCAATGGAGAGGACGTGCGAATCAAAGTACGGTCAATGGTGGGGCTGATACCGCTATTTGCCGTCGATACTCTGGAGCCAGATTTATTAGAAATTGTGCCGGGGTTAAAAGAGCAAATTGAGTGGTTTCTCAGCAACCGTCCCGAACTGGCAAAAAACATTGCTTGTATGACCGTTGAGGGAGAAGGCGCTCGCCGCCTGCTTGCCATTACTAGCCCCGAAGCGCTGCGTCGTATCCTGCGACGATTGTTGGATGAGGATGAATTTCTCTCACCCTATGGTATCCGCTCGGTTTCCCGCTATCACCAAGAGCATCCCTTTATCTTCGATTGGGATAGCACTCGCTATCAGGTAGACTATGAGCCTGCTGAATCTACTTCTAACCAATTTGGTGGTAATTCTAACTGGCGTGGCCCTGTCTGGTTTCCAGTTAACTTTCTACTCATTGAATCTTTGCAAAAGTTCTATCATTACTTAGGCGATGACTTTAAAGTAGAGTGTCCAACAGGTTCAGAAATAATGCTCAATCTCTGGGAGGTGGCAGTTTACTTGGAGAAACGGTCGATCGCTATTTTCTTGCAGAATCAAGATGGGCAGCGTCCGGTTTACGGTGGTATTGCAAAATTTCAGCAAGACCCCCATTGGCGCGATTTGATTCTCTTTTATGAATACTTTCATGGTGACAACGGGGCTGGACTGGGTGCAAGTCACCAAACCGGATGGACAGCACTAATTGCCAAGTTGATTCAGCAGGTAAACGATAAACCTTGATTGCCGACTCCTAATACCAATTCTTGAAACTATGACTACAAATCTCTACCCCCCGGCGGCGCCGTCCCCCCTTGCCAAGGCTACCGTGTACACACAAGTCAAAGTAAACTAGAAAAAGGCTTCACAGAGGTATAAGTTGCTGTATCATTGGGTCACGCAAAGTGCTGTATATTGAGTAAAGCCGCAACTAAAATCCACCCAGATATGAAGCCAAATCCAAACAGTACAGAACAATCTGCACAGCATGGCAGGATCAAAAAGCTGCCAGAAATTACGATCTTTTTCTGGATGATCAAGTTGCTGACTACGGGAATGGGCGAAACAACTTCAGATTACCTAGCCCATCAGATGAACCCAATTTTTGCGGTCGCTCTGGGGGGAACTGGATTAGTGATTGCTTTAGTAATACAGTTTTCAGTACGGAAATATATTCCCTGGGTCTATTGGTTAGCTATTATTATGGTCGCTATATTCGGAACAATGGCTGCTGATGCTATCCATGTTGTATTAGGTGTTTCATATCTCCTATCGACTGTAGGATTTTCCATCGTACTTAGTATTATTTTTGCAGTTTGGTATATGAGCGAGAAGACTTTATCGATTAATCATATTTACACACTTCGCCGCGAGTTATTTTACTGGGCAACCGTTATGGCTACATTTGCGCTTGGCACAGCCGCAGGTGATATGACAGCATCAACTTGGGGTTTGGGGTACTTCACATCAGGTGTATTGTTTGCCTTGTTATTTGCTCTACCAGCGTTCGTATACTGGCGCTCAGGGCTTAATGAGGTCGGGGCTTTTTGGCTCGCATATATCTTGACTAGACCATTGGGCGCTTCCTTCGCAGATTGGATCGGTAAATCTCAGGATATAGGTGGAGTAGGCTTTGGTACAGGGCGGATCAGCATTGTCTTAGGTATTCTGATTGTTGGTTTTGTTGCTTATCTCACATACTCGAGCAAAGACAGTTATAACAATTAATAAATAACTACTAACTTTAGTTGTCCGTGAGCATATTTTGGCGCACCTTAGCAGGGATGGCATGATGCTATAATACATCATAAATAATGTTTTTTGTTAATGCGTAAGTTCTAGGAAATTGATTTTTATGACTCATCCTTCATCCCACGAACCAACTGAATCGCGATCGAGCGATCGCGAAAATCCAACACCCCCGACGATTGACTATTGGCACGTCTGGACTGACGAAGACGGCATCAGCCACCAGTCCCGTTGCCAAATTCAAGACTTTACTCTCAAGAGTATTTCACCACCTGCCTCTCCTCAGTGGCTCGAGCAAATGCAGCAAGGCGGTGCTACGGTCGTTTTTACGGTGCAACCTGTTGGCTGGATTGGCACTTGGCATGAAAATCCAAAACCCCAGTGGATTATTCCGCTATCGGGACGCTGGTTTGTAGAGACGATGGACGGACAACGAGTAGAGATGGGTGTTGGTGAAATTTCGTTTGGAGAAGACCAGAATACGAAAGCGAACGCGCAGGGACAGAAGGGACATCTTTCTGGCACCGTCGGCGATGTGCCCGCAGTTCTGATGATTGTGCAACTTGAAGAAACGCCTACTATCGGGCAGGCTTGCCGCTTTCGATAAGCTCAAAATTTTTATGTTGAATCCGATTCAAATACAACGAATTCGTGCTATTGGGTTAACCGTGAGTGATGCCGATCGCTCTCAGGATTTCTATACGCAAGCACTAGGGTTTGAACCAGTTTCAGACATCACGGTTGAAACAGAGGATTACAGCGACTTACTAGGCGTGGCTGAGGCCACAATTCGCATTGTCACCTTGCAGCTTGGAGATGAACTCATTGAGCTGATGCAGTACCTCAATATTGAGGGAAAACCGATTCCCAAGGATTCGCAAAGTAATGATTTGTGGTTTCAACATTTGGCGATCGCAGTTAGTGATATGGATCGGGCTTATGCTCATTTGCGATCGTTTCCAATTGAACCGATTTCAGTTGAACCGCAGACGATACCGCCTGAGAATAAAGCATCTGCTGGTGTACGAGCCTTCAAGTTCAAAGACTGCGATCGCCACCCTTTAGAGTTAATTTGGTTTCCTCCTGATAAAGGGCAAGACAAGTGGCATCAAAAGAGCGATCGCTTGTTTCTAGGAATCGACCATAGTGCGATCGCGATTAGCAACACCGAGCACAGTCTAAAATTTTACCGCGACTTGCTGGGAATGCAGGTTGAGGGTGGCAGTTTCAACCAAGGTGAAACCCAAGCTCGACTCGATCATTTACCAGAAGAAGTTGAAGTCCAAATTACAGCTCTGCGACCTACTCAAGGCGGTTTAGGTATTGAACTGCTAGACTATCTTGTGCCTATAAATAGTCGTCCCATGCCGAGTGACTGGAAAAGTTGCGATATTGCACATATGCAAGTCGAGCTAGTTGTCAACGACATGGAGCAAGCTGCGGAGATGTTGCGGCAGAATGGGGTTGAGTTTGTGTCGTCGCGGGTTGTGGAGTTTACAGATAGCTGCTGTCCTTATCGTCAAGGTTGTTTAGTCAAAGATCCTGACGGACATGGTATGTTGGCGATCGCGGAATAACTGTTAAACATAATTCCTAACTAGCAAAAGCCGTCAAATACTTGGCTTGCAGTTCAATCTCTGTCGCCATAAATTCACTGAGTTTATTATGACTTCTAGTGAAAGAGGTTTGGTTTGTCCCTTCACAGTAGAAGTAAGTTGGTGGATCATCTCCTTCAGAAAGTCTAAAAAAGCTAAATTGATAACCCTGGTGCATAAAGAAAACAAACGCATCTTCTGGCAGAGTATTGGGAAATTGATTTTCTTCTAAGAGTTCGATAGCCCACTCTTTTAAATAAGGTAGGTGTTTTAAAAAACAGTCCGACCCCTGCAAGACTCGACCTGCATTCTTCCCCATCCAGAGGAGAAACTCTTTATAGGCTTCCGGCAGCGAGAACCCCAACTTCTTCTCAATCTCAGTAATTTCAGGGTAAGTACAGCCCACTACTTCATGCGGACTCACCAATTTGAGTTCTTTAAACCTTTCTTTGACTTGATCTAGATACATGGCTATTCACTCTTTTCAAAACGTATTTGTAAAGTACATAGCGATTAAAAATCGCGGCTACAAAGCTAAAGTCCGCCTACGCCGACTCCCGGAAAATCAAGGATTTTGAAACCCGCCTAGGCGGGTTTCGTTTGTATATCCCTGGATAACTATTGCTGGGGCATTAGAAAGCCAGCTCGATCAGAACCCTCTAAGTCTACCCTCCATAATTCACCCTCAACATAATGTTTGGGAACAGGCGACGAAACTGATCGATTACAGAACTACAGGAAGCACAAGGCGGACGCTCTGTATATAAATTAACCGTTCCTTCAATATTTGGCATCTGCCCATATCGAGAGGCTAGCTCCTCAAGAAGCTTATATTCACTGTCATAGGCTCGCGAATGCCCCTCTGGAACATCAAAGGTTTGAAAAAAGGGCTGCGTAGGTACCTCAACCGTTCCTACAGGACTCTTTTTCCCGCTAATCCCTCTTAGTTCGCCAGAGTCATTCCCTATTTGGAAGACTGCAAGAGCGATGTTTTTTCTCCTTGAGACATTATACTATTGGCGAATTATATTAGCAGAATCCGTGAAATTAAAATCTTCCATAAAAAGTGATTATTTTACATTAAAAATTAATAACTCTATTAATATTAGTAATTATACTGATTTAGAGCAAAGGCATTTGTTTTCCTTTTAGCGCTACGCTCTTAGGCTTCACACCCCCCTAACGGTTTCGGGATTACCGCCTTGTCTATCCAAGGTGTTTATTAAGTACATTATAATCTAAAACTCCATATCGGTGTAAAAAATCGGTGTAAAAAAAACGTATCCGCTCAATAATCCGGGGTAAATCGCTCAACGATGCACCTCAAATGACGCAAAATCGTTCCAGAGTGGGTAGTCCGCCCCGAATTATTGAGCGGATACAAAAAAACTTTTCCTCAGCGTTTGCTAGGACTAGATACTGGTTGTACTCTCTCATTTAGAGATGCTTGCAAACGATCGATCGCACCTTGCTGCTTGGCGTGTTCAACCAAGTCTTGCTTGCTAGTGGGATAATCAACAGCTTTCAGGAATTTTTGTACCTGCACTGGAGTCACTACAGCCATTTTTTTCTCCTACAAATCTGTTGTAATTCACTGTCTTAAAAGTACGGTCTATCTGCCTGTTGCTTCCTCTACTAGGAAGTACAAGCTATTACTAAATCACTGTGTAACCAGGCCTACAAAACCTTTTTTCTACACGGATTAATCAGAGTGCGACGATATTTTCCCAAGTCGAATACGTCGAAGTCCCTCGCCAACTGTTGCCACAATCAAAACACCAACAATAACGGTTAGAGTATCGTGTACTGTTGGTTTGAAGCCACCAAGAGCAACAAGGAGCGTGGTCGCAGCCGCAGGCGGATGAGAAGCACGTAAGAGTAATCCTCCCAGCATATTCAAGGCGATCGCAATCACAGCCGCCCACACCCGAACAGGAGTTAGCTCCTTAGTCGAGAGAACGGCAGGAGCATCCCCAGCACCCAGAAGCGTCACGGCAAGCAAGCCTGCACCCAGTCCGAGCAAATGCCCGACAACTGTGTTGTAGAATCGTGCCGAGGGCTGATCGGGAGTTTCAACTTGTAAGAAAGCCGTCGGGCCAAGGCTAGGGAAAAGCCACGGTTGACCTGCTAAAAGTCCAATCAAACTGACATCTTGCAGCAATATCAATAAGAGGATTTTTCGTGGGGTCGGGCGGGTTTATAGAACCTATTTGCAAGCTTTAAGGCTGTTGGCGAACCCGCCCCTACGGCTAATTGAAAATGGTGCAAGATATCAGATCAAACCCACTACCAAAATCAATCCACCTGCGCCAAGGGGTGCCCAAACCTTGTCAGGCACCGAGGCAGGCCACCGACGCTTCTGTTGGGAACTACTCTGGTTCTCCTGCTGAGTTTGACTCATAATTTTTTACGACTAAGCTGCAACAACAAGCGCTTGTGGTGCCGCCTGCTTGATTCGGGTCAGTAACCAGAGAATCTGTCGTTCGGTCTGTCGATCGAACTGCTCGCAGATTTTTTCCATATCTAGATCGCGTAACGCTCTGGCGGCTTGTAAGAGAATGATGTAGCAAAGATGAATTTCATTGGCTAACAACCAAAGATCGTGCAGGTCGCGCACCAAAGCCAGACTGCCCGATCGCGGCTCTTCAAACAAAGACTGTTTTAGGCGATCGGGTTCATCGCTTTTCTCTTCAGAATAGCGATCGACTAGGGGCTTGATGTCCTCGACATGTTCCTCAGACCAAGATGCCAGGAGCTTACACATGTTGTAAACATCCGGTTCATCGCCGTGGTGGTCGGCAATCGTTTTAAACGCATCAGCCAGATCCTGTTCCCTACGGTGGAGGATTCCTAGATAGTTGCCTACGTGCATCGCTCATACCTCCTGAACATTAAGTATCTGCTACACAAATACTAGACAAGTCTCGACATTTGCTTCTTACTTCATCGGGAGCATGGGAGCGGTTATCCCTCAG
>NZ_JAUBPT010000177.1:0-15996 GCF_036700905.1 Microcoleus sp. S13_C3
TTTGGCAAACCGATTCAGTCATGGCATTGTCTAGAATACATAGATGATATTTTTTGTCAATGCGTAAGTCCTATATACATTCAGATTTACCGTGGGGTGGGGGCGGGTTTATATAGATTGTTGGTCATCGTTATATATTGTTGGTGAACCCGCCCCTACGAACCCAATGCACATTCAACCGCCAAATCTGCTACAATCTCCAGACAGGTTTCACGATTACTGGTAAAGTTAATCCCTAACTTCCAAACCATCGACTCTTATGAAAGCAAGAGATATTATTAGTCTGCAAGCCCTTGGCGCTGCTTTAGCTAAACTAGATTCATCTGTCCAGCTTGGCGAGTTGGAAGAGAATATAAGTCGTCAGATATTGGCTTTAGAAAAATTAGCAGAACAAAACAACACTCTGAACGAAATTTACACAAAAGAACGCCTAGACTTAAAAGAGCAGTACGAAGCAAAATCAAAAGACAAACGATACCAGCCGACAAGTGACAGCATTTACAGCACGGATGCTGCAAATTTAAGCCCTTCCTTTCCTCAGCCGCCTGAAGAAATGGAAAATCCCTCTGAAATAGCTAAAGCCTTTGACAATTTAATTGCATCTTTTAATAAAATCAAAAGCCTGTACGCGGTTGAAAACCCTATAGAAAGTTTTCAAATCATCATGGAACAAGAAGCGATCGCACCTTTGATTCTGGAAGGTTACGATCGCATTCGAGCGCTATTTCCTACGGAAAGATTAGGCTTGGAAGTGAAAACCGATCCAGAAACTGCCAACTGGCGATCGCTGTGGATTACCATTTACACCAAACTCGAAGTCGATGAAGCTTTTGCAAAATTAAAAAATCTCGATCGCACTTGGTGGCTAGACGCCAGTCTTGTCATTCCTAACAATATACTAAACATTGACTTGGGGTGGGAATGAAATTCGATTGGGAGGAATACTTTAATTTAGCAAAAGAGCTAGCTGAAACCACTGAAGAAGCAAAATTGCGTTCTGCTGTAAGTAGAGCTTACTATTCTGTGTTTTGCCTAGCACGGAATTACTTGCGCGACATTCAACAAGATCCCAGACTCTCGCGCAATAAAACTTATGATATCAATGACCATCAATATGTAGCTGAAGAATTTATTCACAATCAATCAAAATCCCAGCCAATGATAGATAGGTAAAGATTTAACTCGCTTGAGAAAAATGAGGAATAAAGCTGATTATGAAGATACTATGTTTAACTTACAAAAAGAAGCGAGAACTGCGTTAATGCTAGGCGAGAATATTATTTCGGGGTTAAATGAGTTGACTGAATAAGCTGAATCATAATTAAAATCGGTAGGGGCGGGTTCCACCAACCATAATAGCCTGAAACAAACAATCTCGAAAACCCGCCCCCACCCAACAAACAATCGCCATGTACATTCAGATTTACCGTGGGGTGGGGGCGGGTTTATTTATCCTTTGAATGATTCCAGAAATGGTTGGTGAACCCGCCCCTACGGCTTAACTTTTACCGTTGCCGTTTCCATTGCCGCCAGTTGTTAGCAAAACCCGCTTAGCTAAAGGTTCCGGCACTTCTTGCAATCGATCGAACTCCCAATTAAAAAATCCTACTCCCATTGTCTGCGATCGCAATTCTACGATCAAATTCTGCATTTCTGCGATCGGCAAATAAGCAGAAACTGCATCCCATCCCTTCCAGTCTTTTTTACCTTCGTAGCCGAGAATTTGGCCGCGGTGTCCGCTGACCAACTGCAACACCTTTGATGTACACTCGTTCGGAGCGCAAATTTCAACTTTGGCGATCGGCTCCAGTAATGCCGGTTCGCACTTCGCCATTCCCTCCTGCATCGCCAAACGCGCCGCTTGCTTGAAAGCTTGTTCGGAACTGTCAACGGTATGATAGGAACCGTTCGTCAGCGTCACCGCTACGTCTACCACCGGGAAACCCAGCGGGCCGCGATCCAAATACTCACGCACTCCCACTTCCACGCCGGGAATGTACTGTTTTGGGACGACGCCGCCGACTATTTTGTCGGTAAAGGTGAAACCTTCTCCGCGAGGCTGCGGTGTAATATCCAGGTACACGTCGCCGAATTGTCCGTGTCCGCCGCTTTGGTGTTTGTAGCGCCCGTGGATGGAAGATGCAGGTTTGCGGATGGTTTCTTTGTACGGCACTTGCGGTAAGTGAGTTGTCATCGGCAAGTTATACTTGCGGCGCAACCTGTCTAAGGCTACTTTCAGGTGGATTTCGCCTTGACCCCAAAGTATAATTTCGTGAGTGTCGCCGTGCTGTTCCCAGACTAAAGATGGGTCTTCTTCTAGCAATTTAGCTAAAGCAGAGCTCAGTTTAACTTCATCGTTGCGCTTTTCTGGGACGATCGCCCGTGCGTAGACAGGGGAGATAATTTCTGCTTTTGGCAATAATTCCTCAGAACCCAGCGTATCGCCTGTTTTCAAGCCTTCTAGCCTTCCCACCGCCACAATTTCCCCCGCGCTGACAGACTGCAAACTTTGCGTTTGCTGGCCGGTCAAGCGGTACAAACCGTTAACTCGAACGCCGTTCAAATTTGCTCCGTCTGCTAGCGTCCCCCGCCACATTCTCACTAACGATAGTTTGCCTCCTTGCGGTGTGTAATAGGTTTTGAGGATTTGAGCTAGAACTTTGTTTTCACTTTGTATAATGCCACGGCGATCGGCTGTAGTTTCCGGTGTCGGCGCTTCCCTCAGCAAAGCTTCCAGCAGAGGCCGCACGCCGAAATCTTGTTCGGCGATGCCGATGAATACTGGCACAATTAAATCTGCGCCTAATTCCATCTTTAAATCGCGGGTAATTTCTTCGGCGTCGGGATTGATTTCTTCGAGCAATTCTTCGAGTAAATGGTCGTCAAAATTCGCCAATTCTTCGAGCATTTGCTGCCGCGCTGCGCTTTCTTCTGCTTTGAGGTGTTCTGGAAGCGGGACGGGATCTGCGGCGGCGCCTGGATGGTAGTGGTAAGCTTGTTCGGTTACTAAGTCGATAAAACCAATGATTTGTTGGTTTTTGCCGATCGGATATTGGTGAGGTACGATCGGTCTACTGGAAACGGATTTGAGCGCGTCGATCACCTCGGTGAAGTTGCTGCCACAAGTAGTTTCGTCTGTGTAAGCTCGATCGATCTTGTTGATGAAAACTAAGTGGGGAATTTCCCAATCGTCGAGGAATTTAAACAGGGGTGCGAGGGTTAAAGTGCGATCGGCAACGGGTTCGCAAACTATTATCGCCGCATCCACACCGATGAGTGCATTGTAAGTTTCTTGGGCAAATTCTACCGAACCCGGACAGTCGAGAAATGTGAAGCGGACGCCTTCATATTCAGCGGTGGCGGCGTTTACTTCTACGCTCATTTGGCGATCGCGTGCTTCCGGCGAACTATCACCTATTGTGTTGCCATCTTTGACATTGCCTTTGCGGGTAATTGTCCCTGTCACCGACAGCAAACTTTCGAGCAGTGCGGTTTTTCCGCTTAAATAAGGGCCAACAATTGCAACGTTCCGCGTGGCCCCAAGGACTTTTTCGTTCATATTCCCTCCAACAGAAAACTTGTTTTCCATTGCTCTTGGTGCAATCAGTTCTCTATCATTTTCTAGACTTTTTCTAGGTTAATTTTTATTGCAGTTTCGAGCAATTTCAGATTTTGGTATGATTCTATACTTTTGACGGTAGCGTATTTTGAGTGACCAAAACACAAATTGTAGTTTTTCTTAATATTTGGAATTTTTAACCGCAGATGAACGCAGATGAACACGAATAAGACTCTGGTTCCCAGGCTCTTCCCATTGGTAACAGTTTAAGACTGAAACTCATAATAAATGTCGCTTGTAGTTGAGTCTCGATCCCCCTAAATCCCCCTTAAGAAGCTATGCCTTACTCACATATTTATATGACTTACGCATTGACAAAAAACATCATCTATGTATTCTAGACAATGCCATCACTGAATCGGTTTGCCAAAATATGCTCACGTATAACTGAAGTGAATAGATTCCTTTGGACTTCATAAGCTGTGTTGCATCTAGATTGCCTATGGTATTAGAGAGGGAGAGGGGGAGAAGAGGAGAGGGGGAGAGGATTTGACGATTGTTGATCGGGACTCGAAATATACAATTTAAATGCACAACAGCTTACCAGTTACTAATTATTTTTTCAGACCGCATAAACTCCAATTTTACAAATGCTTGAAGTGAACAAAATATATGAGTCTTGATTGCAGAGGTGTCTCTCACCATGAAACGACAAATTCCACATACTTGTTTGATGGCTCTATGAAATGTTTCAATTTCCCAATGAGTATCATGAATTGTGAGAAATTCATCTCTTGTTATCTCCTGAATCTTTGACTCATCTGGCAAATACAAAATGTAGTGTCTAGAGGCCTCTTCTTTGGGAGCATCTCACCTTTGCAGCCCAGCTAGAAATTGGAGTTTTGAGGCAGGAGGCAGAAGGAAAGAGGCAGAAGGAAAGAAGAAGAAGGAAGGAGCCAGAAGAAGGAAGGAGCCAGAAGAAGTATTTTTACAAATATGAGATGCTCCCTCTTCTTTAACAAAAACCGATTGATAGAATCGTGAGAAACATCTCCCAATATCTCTGATAATCTGCTACATCCTCCCAGTTTGGGTTCTGACAACAATGCAGGAGGTGTAAATGTCGGCGTTGCATTGTGCCGTAGAGGGTTTAGTTATTTTTCTCATTGTGGCCTCCTTAGAAAGGAGGCCACAATTATTTATCAATCCACTGTTTGGTTATTTTGTCAATGCGTAAGTCCTAGCTCTGATGTTTGCTCAATCTGCTAAAATTGTAATTTCATCCAAAGATGCGATCGCCACATCAGCATTTTCCAAATGACTAACCTCGGCCTTTCCCCAACAAATCCCGATACAGCCAGCCGCGCCCGCATTTTTACCCATCTGAATATCGCCCGCTGAATCTCCCACCATCAAAGTTGCTGCGGGATTTACTCCGAGTTTCTCACAAGCTTGCAAAAACAATTTCGGATCGGGTTTATGAACCGTTGAATCAACTCCCATTTCTAACTGAATGTAGTCAGCTAATGCGTGGTGTTTCACAAACTTCTGCACAACCTCCGTCGTAGCCGCCGAAAGAATTCCCAGTTTTAAACCCGCTTCCGAAAGATATTTCAGCACTTCCAAACTGCCGACGAATAAAGGAGAAACAGAACTATTTTTAAACATTTCGTCAGCTTCGTCAAAAGCGCGGCGCGCAATCGTTAAAGATTCCAGCCATCCCCTGCCGGTTTCGGCGATGTATCCCGCTGCAACAATCTCATTTTCCCTGCGACTACCGACTGCTAGCAAGCCTGTGGGGTCGATGCTGCCACCTTCGATGCCGAAAGCCATTTGTAAAGGCTCTCCAACCCCCGGAATTTGAGCGTCTGCGAGGCGGGCGCGCTTCATCCCCAACAGTCTCAAAAATTCTTGAGAATCCTCTAGAGTGCCGTCTTTGTCAAAGATTACGGCTTGGATATTCGAGAAGGTAATGCCCCGACATTTAATAGTTACCAAGAATCTGAACTCCGTAATATTTATATTTTTTTGTATAGTCTCATATTGTGGTATTTTTGGCAATTATTTTTAGCCAACATAACTCTCTTGTCCCACCCCCTACTCCCCTTATTAAGGGGGGCTAGGGGGGATCTGGCCTTAACTATTACGAGATGCCCGATCGCACTCTTGTCCCCTCCTTATTAAAAGGGGTTAGAGGGGATCTAGCCCTAAGAATGACGATCGCACGCACCCAACAACTCCTGACAAACTCCCTCGAAACACTGCAACACATCAACATTCGTAAACCTGACAACTTGCAGTCCATACCCCTCGAAAATCCCTGTTCTTTCCGCATCATATTGTTTCCCCGGTTCAGTAAAATGACAAGCGAATTTCTTGATGGTACCCGCCACGTGATTTATCCGTGGAATCAATCCCAAATCGAAAATCCTCGAGCCCCCGCATTTATCTGTGGGGTCGCCTCTAAAATCTAAAATCTAAAATCTAAAATCTAAAATCTAAAATCGATTGACTCTCGCCATCAACCTCAATTACCAATCTTAAAGCAGCACAATAAAAATCTACAATAAAATTGTCGATCGGCCGCTGTCTCAAAACTCTAAAAGGGAAATTTCTCAGAAAATCTTCCCAAAGTTTCTTTTCGGCTGGAGTAGGATTTTTCCGAAGTTCCTTGGCGATAGGGATGAGTTTTGGGTTGTAAGGTAGGTGGAAATTCGAGTCGTTTAATTTGATCATCATCCTCCTAATCTCGGATCGATCCCCCCGGCGCCTAGGGCGGGCACGGGGAGTAGGGGTCGCACCGCCCCTACAAAGGGGGGGACAAGATTCTTCTCAAAGTCAACCCCTACTCCCCTTAAGAAGGGGGATTTAGGGGGATCTCCGGGGGACAAGAGTTTAACTGCCTAATCTAATCTCAAACATCATAAATCAACACTCCACAATATTTAAAATCGTCCTACTAAATTAGCCACCATTAATCCTAGTACAACCGGCTGGATGGGCTTAACCATATGCCTTTGAAAACCGGCTTCGATCGCCCTTTCGCGTTCTTTATCGCCCGCATAGGCAGTCAGCGCCGCGGCGGGGATTTCTCCTCCGGCTTCCGCAGCAAGAGCTCGCACTTCTCTAATTAAGAAATACCCATCTTCCTCTGGCATTCCGATATCGGAGATTAGCACGTCGTATCTGCCCGGATTTTCAGTCAAAGCAGCGATCGCACTTCTGGCAGATGCAACTGCTAAAACCTCCGCCCCGTAGCCTTCAAGCACAAATTGTAAGAAGTCGCGCGTATCGATCTGATCGTCTACGGCTAAGATGTGCAAACCTTCGAGAGAGGGGACGCGATCGCTAGAGGCGTTTAAAGACGTTGCCAAAGCAGTTGACTTTAAATCGATCGCCGATGTCAACTCAGCAGGCAGCGATCGCAACGGCAATCTCACAGTCATTGTAGTTCCTTGTTCCTCACCCGGACTTTCGGCTTCCACCGTTCCCCCGTGCAATTCAACCAGGTGACGCACGATCGATAAACCCAATCCCAGCCCTTGATTTGCCTTAACGCTGCTGGCATCGCCTTGATGGAAACGATCGAAAATATACGGCAAAAATTGTGCCCCAATGCCTTTTCCCGTATCGCTGACTCGAAGTTGAGCATGATTCTCGATCGTCGATAGCAGGATTTCCACTCGTCCCCCCGCCGGAGTAAACTTAATCGCATTAGACAGAAGATTCCACACAACTTGCTGCAAGCGATTGATATCCCCTAAAACAGTCGTAGAAATCAACTGCGAAACAATTTGAATGTTTTTTGCTTCGGCTGATAATTCAACCCCCTCCAGCGCAGCTTGCACCACTAACCGCAGATCGATCGGACAAATGCACAGTTGAAGCTTGCCACTGGTAATCCGGGAAATATCCAGGATATCTTCGATTAACTGAGATTGCGCTCTCGCGCTGCGCTCGATCACCTCTAAAGCCTTAGTAACGGCTGGTTCCTTCAGTATCCCCGAACGCAGAATTTGTGCCCAGCCCAGAATCGGAGTCAGGGGATTGCGTAATTCGTGGGAGAGATTCGCTAGAAATTCATCTTTACTACGGTTGGCTGTTTCTGCCTGGTGGCGGGCAAACTGTTCCTGCAGTAATAACTGCGATCGTACTGTCTCCAACTGCTTGCGCTGCGTGATATCCTCGATCGACAACAGAATCATTAAAGCTTGATCTTCTCGTTCAAGTTTACAAGCATTCAGCAGCATGGTTTTGGGCCCGATATTATCAAACAGGTGATCCAACTCAAAGTTTTCAAGCTGAACATCACTAACCAGAATATCTTCCAGAATCCATCGCACTTGGGGGATATTCCACTGCCCGTTGCCTAGCTCAAACAGCGAAGATTTTGCTGTTTCTGACGGTGAAACCTGAAACATTTCATAGAAGGATCGATTTGCTTTATTCACTCGGAAATCAGCATCTAGGACGACTAAAGGCGTTTGCACAGTTTCCACAATGGTTTCAGCATAATTTCGGGCCTCCTCCAAGGTTCTGGCACTGCGTTTAAGAGCATCAATATCGAGCAAAACCATCACCACACCGTCAATCTGGTTTTCCGTTGTCCGGTAAGGACGAATGCGGAGGTTGTACCAATATCCCGATAAAGTTTGAACTTCTTGTTCTTTCGTCTGCAGAGTATCAATCACCTCCAAAATCATCTGTTCCAAGTCAGGAACGTTCAGAGTTGAGCGGATGTCGCTAAAAGGTCGTCCAACATCTGTGGGAATCACACTAAAAATTTGCTGTGCCGTTGGCGTAAAGCGTCGAATCTGTAAATCGTTTGTCAGCATTAAGATAGGGATATTAATACTGGAAAGCAAATTTATCAGATCGTTATTGACCAGGCTTTGTTCAATATTTCGGCTGCGAAGTTCATCGTTAGTGGTAGTGAGTTCCTCGTTAGTCGCTTGAATCTCTTCTTTGGCAGTTTCTAACTCCTCATTGGTGCTTTGCAACTCCTCGTTGCTCGATAGGATTTCTTCGTTCGCAACTTTGAGGTCTTGGTTGAGACTTTCCTGATCCTGGATCACCGCTTGCAGTTGGGCTTGAGCCGCAGTTTTTTCTTGGTTAGCGGCTGCAAGTTGCTGCCTCAGCAGCTCAATTTCAGGATATAGATCCGCTTGATCTAAGCTTTCAGAAGTGAGGATGCTGAGGTTAAGCACCGTGGGTGAAGCCTCTTCAAATAGCACCAAAAAGTAGCGTCCTTCGACGGCCGGTGGCTGGAACGGCATCACCTCAAAATTGACGATACTCGATCGTCCGCCCGATTCAAGCAATACCCTTTCTTTCCTAACGGTTACGTTCTCCGTTTGTGCCTGATAAATCGCGGTGCGAAGCTCAACCAGCAAGCCTGCCCTTGCCATTGCCAGCAAGTTTAAGTCGGGCGTTCCAGCTACCACTCTCAAGTAAGGATCGATGTCTCCCCGCACTTGCAGGATTTTCATCTGCTCGTTGACAACCACACTGGCTGGGGCATATCGATTTAAAATCAGTTGGTCAGTTTCTTGTTGTAAATCCAAGCTATCCGTAAAATTGTTTTTCACTTCCTCCCGTTCACGTGCTTTAGCGACGGGATATGAACTCGGCGTAAACGAAAAATTGGGACGAGTAGCAGTCAACTTTTTGGCATAAATTTTAGACTTTTTATCCACTGAAGTAAACAAGTAGGAAAATTCTCCGGTACTCTCAGAAGTGCCTAACAGGAGAAAGCCCGTTGGCTTAAGACTGTAATGGAAAATCGGCATCACTTTTTTTTGCAATGACTCTCCCAAGTAGATCAGCACATTGCGACAGCTAACTAAATCGATATTGGAAAAAGGCGGGTCGCTGCCTAAGTCTTGTCGGGCAAATACACACAGTTCGCGGACTGCCTTGCTGATTCTATAGCTACCTCTTGCTTCGGCAATAAAGAAACGAGTACGTCGTTCTGGTGAAACATCTACCATCTGGTTTTCTGAGTAGACGCCAGACCTCGCTTTGTTGATAGCGTGTTCGCCAATGTCCGTGGCAAAAATCTGGATCGGTGGCTGGATGACTTGATCGCTCAAAAACTCTAACAAGCAAATCGCGATCGAATAAACTTCTTCACCTGTCGAACATCCCGCCACCCAAATCCGAATCGGAGTTTCGGCCGATTTATTTTGGGTAATCGTGGGGAAAACCAGTTCTTTTAACTTTTCAAAGGCTTCGGCGTCACGGAAGAAACTGGTAACGTGGATCAGGATTTCTTCATACAGGGCTGTGACTTCAGCCGAATTGTATCGAAGATGTTGGGCGTAATCATTCAAGCTTTCCAGCTTGTACAACACCATCCGTCGCTGGATGCGTCGAGCGATCGTCCTGGGTTTGTACTGGCTAAAATCAACGCCTGTGGTGGATTTCAGCAGCGCAAAAATAGTGGCCAGGGCATCTCCGTGTTCGGGCGATTCCTCAACTTTTGTCATGGCAAGCGGGCCAGTGAGAAGGGGATTGTGACTATAGTTTGCCAGTTCCTCGGCAATTTTTTCCGGTGGCAGAACGAAATCGACATTTCCTGTGGCAACAGCGGTATTCGGCATACTATCGAATTTTGCTGTGTCTTGACATTGAGCAAAAGTCATGCCTCCGGCTGCTTTGATTGCCTTGAGCCCGAGTGAACCGTCTCCGTCTCCCCCGGATAAAACTACGGCGATCGCTTTGTGCCCGCGATCGATCGCCAATGAGGTAAAAAACGCATCTCCCGGCATATATTTGCCATAAATCTTCTCGCGCGGTGATAGTTGCAGCACGCCTTGACATAGCACCATCTTGGTGTTGGGCGGAATAACATAGACTTGATTGGGTTCTACAGCTACGCCGTCTTCTACCTCATTAACAGGCATTTGCGTCGTTCTCGCGAGAATCTCGCTAAGCAGACTTTTGTGATTGGGGTCTAAATGCTGAATCAGCACAAACGCCATACCCGTATCGCTCGGTAAATGGCTCAGTAACTGCGTGAATGCTTCCAAACCTCCTGCTGAGGCGGCAATCCCAACAATGGGAAACGGGGCATCGGTTTCGGTTAATTGTTCGGTATCGACTGCGGCTGGTGCGATCGATTCGGGTGTATTTTCTGGAGGTAATTGAGGAGAAGTCATAATGTGAAGTCCTCGACTTCAGTTATTTAGGAGCCAACATATTTGCTAAGCGTCTGGCTCAGTAATTCGGACTATTTGTATCAAAGCTTACTTAAGCTATCGGCATTATGAAGATCCCTTAAGGATGACCTACACTGTTGGAGCCATGATCTGAGCGCTCTCGAACAATTCTGTATGCTGTTGGGGCGATCGCAACAAGAGGCTGGCAATAACCAAGTAGTATATCAGCTTTTGTAGTTAGCTTTTTTCAGCGACAAGTGTAGCAGACAGCGGGATTACTGATTCAGTATTAATTCTAGCAGTATAAGCGACTTGTGCGCCTTGTATTCCTTTTAAATCTTCTACTCGTTTTTGAATTTCGGAGACTCCAGCAGCTTTTAATGCTGTTAAAAATGCTGCGTCGCTGTAAACATCTTCGGAAAAGGAAACTTCGTCACTTTTAGAAAGATTTTGAATGCGGGCGGCTTTGTTGACTGTAGAGCCAAAATAGTCGATCGAATTATTAAGATTTACTAGCAAAGCCGTACCTCGGTGAATGCCAATTCTGACTTGAATCCACTCTTGTGGTTGGCGAGTTGAGTTATACTCTCTCAAACAGCCTACAGCACCAGCGACCGCCATAATTGCTTGTTCGTTGCTGATAAAAGAAGCCATGACAGCATCGCCGATGGTTTTAATGACTTTTCCGCCAAATTTCTCGATCGACTCAAAGAAAATTTCAAAATGATCGCGCACAATATTGTAAGCTTTAGTATCTCCCAGTGTTTCGTACATTCTGGTAGAACCAGTAATATCAGTAAACATAATAGTAATCGCCCGAATCTTGACTCGCTCTCTTTCCGATATTACTTGATTGCCGAACAAACGCTTATAATCCGGGTGATGAAGCAGTTGCATTCCTGACAGCCGGAGGGGCAGTTGTTCTACTGTCAATTCATCGGGCAATTCATCGGAATGCAAAATGAGTCCCGACAAATTGTGTTCGGCATTAGTTAATTCTATCTTGACTTTTCCCGGACGCACGGCAAGCTCTTTTTTATCAAAATCTGGGCCGGCCAACTGCTGCAGTTTAATTTCTTGTATCTCTTCTGTTTCTTCGCCTTCAACCTTTAAAATCCCTTTAGCTAAAGTCAGGGGACAGCAGTAGCGATATCGACCTTTTTCTAAGCTAACTATCTCGGATTCGGTGCAGTATAAAGGCGTTACCAGTTGCAGTTTGCTCTGGAGTACGGGAGGGGGAGCGCAGACGGGCCGCAGTTGCGGGTCTTCGATTTCTTTGTTCAGGGAAAAAGTAACTTCGACACGATCGAGCAAATCAATTTTAAACTCGCGATCGCACATCGGGCAAAAAGACATTTCTGATGTGTCTGCCAAATCCTTAAATTCTTCTGTAATCATGTTGCAGTGGGGGCAGTGAATATCCCAGTGCAAGTCGAAGGCGCCGGCTATCACTCCGTGCAGAAATTCGGAAGTAATTTTTTTAACATTCTTGACTGTATCGCCTGCTACGTAGTAAGGATTAATTCTCAATCTCTGCAAAATGTGGGAACCGGTTAACCAGTTTTCGATTTGGTCGATCGTTCCTTTGCTACAATTGGGACGTTTTTTGAGCTGTTCTAATTTTTCTTTTAATAGTTCGATGTTCATAATCCACTTGCCTTTGAGCGTCAGGGCAAGAAATTTATAAGAATTTTGTTGTAGAATTTGCTCGTCTTGTTGGTTCTGCCGTGAGAATTCTGATGAGCTTGCACCTGTCTCTAACCTTTATAAATCTTAACAAATTAGCACCCGGAAGGCCATGCCTATTTAGGCAGATCGAGCGGGCTGTCACTTTTTTTTATTCAAAGTGCGATCGCTGCATCTGTCTACAGAAAGATATTAAATCTCGGCCATTAAGAATGGGGAATTGGCAATGGGGAATTGGGAATTGTCAACCACCCAGCAGCGACTAATGACTAATGACTAATGACTACTGACTAATGACTAATGACTACTGACTAATGACTAATGACTACTGACTAATGACTAATGACTACTGACTAATGACTACTGACTAATGACTAATGACTACTGACTAATGACTAATGACTAATGACTAATGACTAATGACTAATGACTAAGCTGTTCGGCATTTAAAGGGCTTGCGTAAGGTGCGTCAGCATCTAAGGTTTTCCGTTTCAGCGTAAGGGTTATAGCTGACGCACCCTACTAGCCTCGTTACTGGTTTAAATGCTCCACAGCTTAATAACTAATGACTAATGACTAATAACTAATGACTAATGACTAATAACTAATAACTATAGCAATCCTAAATGATTCGTGTAATTCTTGTAGGGGCAAACCCCCCGTGGTTGCCCCGCTTGACTGGGGTAGGCACGGGGAGTAGGGGTAGCACTACCCCTACATATTTTTACAAATGATTTAGGATTGCTATAATAACTAATAACTACTGACTAATAACTAATGACTAACTAAAAAAAAAAGAGGGAATTTTCCCTCTTTTAATCACACTAAGTGCGATGTTATTCTTCCGTCGCAGGAGGGATTTCTTCCTCTACATCTAATACTGCTTCGGGTGCTGCTTCGGGTGCTGCTTCGGGTGCTGCTTCGGGTGCTGCTTCGGGTGCTACTTCCGGCAGATCCTCTTCCATTGCTGAGGGTACATCTTCGAGTTCGTCGGAGATGTCATCATCAGGATCGATCGAGTCTACAGGAATGTCTATGCCTGCTTTAGCTTGCTTTTGAGCCAGCATTTTCTCGCGGAACTTAGCTGCCATTTCCTCAGCTTTTTCGTACACCAATTCGCGATTTTTGACCATCGCTCCAGGCTCCGGTTCCAACTGCTTAGTGGAGAGAGAAATCCGGCCCCTCTCGGCATCCAAGTCAATGATCATCACTTTCACTTCGTCGTTAACATTGAAGACGCTATGAGGCGTATCGATGTGATCGTGCGAAATTTCCGAGATGTGCAGCAAGCCGCTGACGCCGCCGATGTCGATAAAGGCACCGTAAGGCTTGATACCGCGTACTGTACCGATGACCACTTCCCCGACTTCGAGGCGGTTCATCTTGCGCTCAACTAAGGCGCGACGATGACTCAAGACTAGGCGGTTGCGGTCTTCGTCTACCTCTAAGAATTTTAATGGTAATTCTTCGGCGACTAATTCTTCCTTCGGTTTGCGGGTACTTATATGAGAACCGGGAATAAAGCCTCGCAAGCCTTCTATTCTCACGAGTGCGCCGCCGCGGTTCGTGGCAAATACTTGCGATCGTACTGTGGCATCTTCTGCTTGCAGTTGTCGCACTCTTTCCCACGCCCGCATATACTCGATGCGCCGGATGGACAGGGTTAATTGTCCGTCTTCATTTTCATCGGTTAGAATGAAAAATTCTCTGGTTTCGTTAGATTGCAATACCTCTTCAGGGCTTTCGACTCGATTGATCGACATTTCCTGAATGGGAATGTACGCTGCTGTTTTAGCACCGATATCAATCAGAGCGCCCCTCGGTTCTATACTAAAAACTGTACCCGCTACTACATCGCCCGGGCTAAAGTGATAGTCATATTTATCAAGTAGGGCTGCAAAATCTTCGTGAGTAAAGCCGATGTCTTTGACTGTGGTTTTGAGATTGACCATGCGAATAGTTTCCTAGGATTTCTCTCCTTCATGTTTTTCGTTTGTGCCGGCAGATATTAGAGATTTTGGTGAAAAAGCGATTAACTTTTTTCAAAATCTTTTACTAAAGTCAGTTTTTGCTAACTTTTGCCAGGTGCAACTGCACACCAGCGCTTGCCATTACTGTTACTCCATACTCTGTGTTAAAACGTTGAATCTTAACATTCCGAGTCAAGTAGACTATTTTGACACTCTCAGGTATAAATAAACTGAGATTCTTCGTTCAACGAGCCGACTTGCTGGCGACAGGATTACTCCCGTCTAAGTAGAGGTCGGTTTCTCCAGAAGCGTAAATTTCGGTATGCCCTACCGTATTTAATTAGGCACCGATCTTTAGTTAGGTTTTGTTCAAATGCGAGCTTTCCTAAACTGCAACACCGTTAGGTGTGACTACGCACTCAACTAATCCAGTTAAGTTTTTACGTTGTCTAGTTATACTCTATTTTAGACCGATGACGATCATATCACACCCAGCACTCTTACTGAGAAAAAAGAACACTCGCTCGAAGGAGAGTCCCTTGAGTCGCTATTCCTCCGGGCCTTCCTCGCGACACGGTTTTCAATCTCCCAGAATATTTCTATAAATTAATTTAAGCGAGCTTAGCTGGGACTAGCGCAGGATGCTGGGCTTTCTCGATCGACTGATTCCGAATCCGGCAAATCTGCGTCAAAATTCGGTCGAGTTTCTGTATCTTCAGCTTCGTTGAGGGGATTCTGAAGGTGATTTAGGGTATCTACAAAATCTCGGATGCCTCGAAATTGCCGATATACGGAGGCAAAACGGACATAAGCGACTTCGCTGAGCGGCCGCAGGTGCAACAGCACCAGTTCCCCTATTTCTGAACTGGCGATTTCTCGGAGCGATCGACCTTGGAGTTGGGCCTCGATTTCTTCTGCGAGAGTTTCGAGATGCCCGGAAGACAAACCGGTTTTTTCGCAGGCCCGAATCAATCCCCGAACTAATTTTGACCTGTCAAAAGATTCGCGCTTGCCGTCCCGCTTGATCACCGTAATCGGCACAAATTCTATGCGTTCGTAAGTTGTGAAGCGGTGCTGGCAGTTCAAACACTCACGCCGCCGACGGATGCTTTGACCTGATTCGGCTGAACGCGATTCTAGAACGCGGCTATTTGTGTGTTGGCAGGAGGAACAGCGCATGATTGCTGATTTTAACAGGCATTGCCAGCAAATTGCCATTCATCTAACCGCTTGGGGTCTGATGAATGGCTGGACTAGAAAAATCACTTAGCACACAGCGGTGAAAGAGTCCCGCACCAAATTAGATCACTATGATGCGGGCTAACCGCAGTCCGGTTCAGGATATTTTGGACTTACCGCAGGCGTATAGCTAATTATTTGCCAATCCGGGGAGGTTCCCGAAATGCGATTGCAAAAAATAGTACGCCTATGGCTAAAGCCAGAATCAAAATGTAAGCAACACTTTCCATGTTAAATTTTCCCTATCTTCCCTTGCCGTATTATTTTATCGTGAACAAACCTGACGGTCAACTGAGTACAGTTAGACCGCAGGCTTCTTTTTCCTTTTTTTCAAAGGCTTTTTATAGTGAGGTAGTTCCACCCCCACTTGCTAATATAGTAT
>NZ_JAUBPT010000178.1:0-15958 GCF_036700905.1 Microcoleus sp. S13_C3
ATGACTAATGACTAATGACTAATGACTAATGACTAATGACTAATGACTAATGACTACTGACTACTGACTACTGACTAATGACTAATGACTAATGACTATGTTTCGTGCAGTTCATAAGCAGCGACAATCCGCTGCACTAGAGGATGTCGCACCACATCCGCCTGAGAGAATTCGCAGAAAGCAATGCCCTCAACGTTGCGTAGAATGTTTTGGGCGACTGACAATCCCGACTGTTGGTTTGGCGGCAAATCTGTTTGAGTGATATCCCCCGTCACTACCATTCTCGATCGAAAGCCCAGACGAGTCAACACCATTTTCATCTGAGCCGGCGTCGTATTTTGAGCTTCGTCCAAAATTACGAAAGCATTGCTGAGAGTGCGCCCCCGCATATAAGCTAAAGGAGCTACTTCGATCAAGCCTCTTTCCATTAAATCGGCCATTTTTTCAGGGTCGATCATTTCTTGCAGGGCGTCGTAAAGCGGGCGCAAATATGGATCGACTTTTTGCTGCAAATCTCCCGGCAAAAACCCTAATTTTTCGCCAGCTTCCACGGCTGGCCTGGTTAAAATCAGCCGTTCGTACTGCTTGCTCAACAGCGCTTGCACGGCGAAAATAGCTGCTAGAAATGTTTTGCCAGTACCAGCGGGGCCAATGCAAAATGTCAGGTCGTGCGTGCGTACTGCTTGGACGTATTGCCGCTGCTTGAAGGTTTTGGCTCTAATTTCTTCGCCGCGGCGGGTTCTGGCGAGAACGTCTCGCTGCAAGTCTTGTAAATCGCCTTGGCGGTTGCTATCCAAAGCTTGGCGCGCCGTCTGGATTTCAACTCCGGTAATATTTTTGCCGGATTTCCAATAGTCGGAGAGCGATCGCACTAATTTATGACACAATTCTACTTGACTTTTTGTGCCAGAAATCAGCAGTTCTTGCCCTCGCATTACCAGGGTAGCACCGGTTTGCTTAGAGATCATTTTCAGGTTTTCTTCTTGATTACCGGCCAGCGACATTGCACTTTGAGTGCTCGGTAACTCTATTGTTAGTTTTTCATTCATGCCAACATAATCTCCTCCAAATAAGCAATTAAAAGTTAACAACTAAACCTTCCACCAGTCACTATTTGCGAACAAAAAGACGCCCGTTACTAGGCTTTACCTAGTATCTAAGGCGTCTTTTAGATTTAGCTCCCAAATGAGTTTGGTGCTTGAGGCACAAATCAAATCTCCCTTCTATTAAGTCAGGCAATTTTAGATTTTAGATTGGAAATTTTAGATTTGAGATTAACCTGATGCCCCTGACATTTGAAATTTAAAATTTTACAATTGTTTCCGATCGCAAAACCGGCAATTTCAAACTAAACGGGGCTTGTAATACAAAGTCTACAACAGGCAATCTAAAATCTAAAATTCTTTCTTGGCTCTGCAGTTAGTTAATAACCGCAGGGCTGTTTCATTCTCACCAAAAACATGAATTTTGACTCTTGTAGTGCTACCCCTACTCCCCGTGCCTACCCCCGACCTAGAGGATTCGATCAGCAGATGAGACCAAGAGGGCCGGCACGGGGGCACGGCCCCTACCGAGAATGAAACAGCCCTGGTTAATAACCGGGAGTATTTCTGCTCGTTCTAAACGTAGGTGTGTTAGTACGGCGAGGTTGTTCTCTCGGAGTTCTGCTAGCTAAGGGACTCGGCGACGGAGGTGGCGTCCGGGGTCGGAAGTCGCCTCGCGGCTCCCGCGAGCCACGATCCGGGCGATCGCGATCCGGGCGATCGCGATCGCCCCTAGGCGGGCCCGATCCACGATCGCCCGCTTCACCATCGTATATATCTAAGTAGAGGGACTGACCCGCCGTCTGCGCCACCGCTTCGAGCGTAGTTCTAATTGCCTGAATATTGCGTCCACCCCTACCGTAAACCCGGCCTTTGTCCGGATCTTCAAAAGCAAGCCTAACCCAGACCCGCGATTGGCGCGGGTGCAGTTCGCAATCAACCCGCAAAGAGCCTGGGGTCTCTAAAAAAGGCCCAATTAAAAACTTAACCAGTCCAGCATAGTTGGGACTAGCTGACTGTTGCTGTGCTGGATTCAACGTTAGCTCCGGCTCCGACTTGTTCAAATACATGGGCTTTTCTCAGGATGTCACGCACGGTGTCAGTTGGCTGAGCGCCTTCTTGCAGGCGCTTGACAATCGCTGGAACATCCAGCCTGGTTTCGTTATTTCTGGGGTTGTAATAGCCGAGCTCTTCTAGGGGACGGCCGTCGCGGCGAGTAGAACTGTTCATCGCTACAATCCGGTAGCTTGTCTCGCGTTTTTTTCCGTATCTCTTCAATCGCAGTTTGATCATCTTCTTGCACAATAGTCTTGTTCCAATTCTAAGCTATTTTGTCAGTGCTCCTTCCTCGAACCCCAACTCAACCCCTATTTCTTAACCTCCCACCAAAATATCACTACGATTTGCTGCCCCCAAGGCAGGTCTGGCGCCGTCAATGTGCGGTGTAATTGCTACTGGCAAAATCGATGCTGTTCCCCACTGCTGCACCAATTTTTGCAAAAATATATCTTGCTGTGCTCTCAAAGAGTCCCAATCGGTGCCGCGATTAATAATTGCAAACCACACTAAACCCCGATCGCGCGTGGGTATGGCTCCAGCCAAAGCAATCACCGTGTCCAAAGTACCAGTTTTTACCACAGCCGATCGCGGAATGTGTCGATGTTCCACAGTGCCTTTATCGCGCCCGGACACCGGAAACAAGTCAGCAATCGTCAGCCCAGTAGTCTGAAGGTTGCGGGCGATCGCCTGCATCATCCCACAAGCCGCCCTCGGAGACATCCGATTTTCCAATCCCAATCCCGAACCGTTAACTAATTGAAGTTCCTCCTCCGGCACCCCCGCAGCCCAAGTCGCTTGCTGCTGCACTATTTTTGCCCCGCCCAAATCGTCTGCCAGCATCTGAGCCATTTCATTGTCGCTGTGGACGTTCATCTGCTTGAGAATTTCGGCTAAAGGGAGCGATCGGCGCTTCAGCAGCAAACGCCCCGAAGTCACAAATTTCTCAGCAATGACCCTGCCGGCCACCGTTACTTGCGGCTTTCTAGTTCCTGGAGCCATCTTAGAATACATTGCCACCACGTCCGCAGGCCAATTGCTACCCTCAAGAGCTTGCCGCAGTATCTCCCCTGCGACCAAAGGATCGGACTCGTAATTCATGCGGAAATTCCCTGTCACCACCAAATTCCCCGCCACGCGCTCGATACCCATTTGATTGAGAGCATTGCCCACGGCGATCGCCTCCTCCCACACAAACAGCGGATCGCCCCCGCCGCTGACCACCAAATCTCCCTGCAACACCCCATTCCTAATCGGCCCAGTTCCCCGGAACCGCGTTTCAAACTGATAATCAGGGCCCCAAGTCTCCAGCGACGCCAGAGAAGTTGCAATCTTAGTCAGCGAAGCCCCAGGCATCAGCGTCTTCCCCTGCTGACTTACCAGTGGCACCATTCCCGCTTGCACCCAAATTCCCTGATTTCCATCAATCAGGTTTTTGTCTTTCAACTCTTTTAAATATTCCCGTACCGTCGCTTCAGCAGGCAAGTCTGGATTTGCCGCCTTTATTCGCCCAAAAGCCAAATCTTCTGCCACCACTAACCCGGGTATCCCTCCCCGCCAAGCCAGCACTGACGCAGCATTAGGCGCGGCACTGCCTACTCCAGCCATGTCGAGCCACAGAGACATCATCCCTGAGCTAAATAAATCCAGCATTTTTTACTCCTAAAGTCAATCGATATTAGATTTTAGATTTGAGATTAAAGAATTGAAGAAAGCGCTCCCACTGATAAATCCGGGGGCAAGTGATGAGGATGGGGAGCTTTTTTTTCGCTCCACGGATGAATCCGGGGTTTCCGGACTAAAGTGCTTGCGGTCATGTAAACTATTTCATTGATTTTTTCAATTTGCAGTCAAAAATAGTAAAGTAGTGACAAAACAAGTTCTATCAGAGTAGTCGGAAATAAGAATTGTCCGCTCGCCCTAGCGATCGGATTTTAGTTCTTTATTCAGACTTGTGGATTCAAGCTCCTGACCGAAAGACGAGACGCAAGCCCCGGGCTACCGACATGGGGATAAGTCGGTAGCGGTTTCAACCGCCGTGTATAATCAGCACAAGCGAAAAGTGAGTAGGAATAACATAAGAGCGCATTGAAGTACCCTAGTATGGAGCAATCCCAGCAACGGACAGATCCAACTAGATTTGGAATAGTTAAAGGGCAAATAATGGCAGGGTATGGAGCGTTCAAACTTAAACATACGAAGGACTCAGAAAGTATACGCAATCTCAGCTTTAAGCTGTTTGAGTGAGTAGAGGGATACTTGAATGTCCCGTTGTCGCCTTGATTGGTGGGCAAGAATCCCCCGGCTTTAGACGTGGGGAGGTTCAATTCCTGGTAGAATTTTTAGTGTTTCTCAAACATTGGTCAATGGGATCGACACGCGCAAGAATTGCAATAGACGCTATGGGTGGGGATCATGCCCCCGCCGAAGTTGTAGCTGGAGCGCTTAAGGCACAAGAAGAATTAGGCGTAGAGATTTTGCTCGTGGGCGACCCGCAGCAAATAGAAGACTCGCTCCGGCAACAAGACGCGATCGGCCGCGTCTGTACAGGTCAGCTAGAAATCGTTCCTTCTGAAGGAGCGATCGAAATGCACGAAGAACCTTTGAGTGCCCTCAAACGCAAGCCCAACGCTTCGATTAACGTAGCGATGAACTTGGTAAAGCAGCAGCAAGCTGATGCTGTGGTGTCCGCCGGTCACTCCGGCGCGGCAATGGCTGCTGCCCTGCTCAGGTTGGGCCGGCTCCCCGGAATCGATCGCCCTGCGATCGGTGCGGTTTTGCCGACAATGATACCTGGCAGCTCTGTACTCATTCTCGATGTTGGCGCTAACGTGGACTGCCGCCCCAAATTTTTGGAGCAGTTCGCTCTT
Source organism: Microcoleus sp. S13_C3 (assembly GCF_036700905.1). Classification (NCBI taxonomy): domain Bacteria; kingdom Bacillati; phylum Cyanobacteriota; class Cyanophyceae; order Oscillatoriales; family Microcoleaceae; genus Microcoleus; species Microcoleus sp. S13_C3. Next base: position 4,970 of record NZ_JAUBPT010000178.1, read on the forward strand.
ATGGGAACTATTTACAGCCAGTGCGTGCTGGGCGTCGCCGAACCTAAAATCGGCCTGCTCAACATTGGCGAAGAACCTTCTAAAGGCAACGACGCAGCGGTACGTACCCACCAGTTATTGGTGGACAACCCGAACATTCCTTTTGTGGGCAATGCCGAAGGCCGCGACGTGCTGTCGGGGAAATTCGACGTGATTGTCTGCGACGGGTTTGTCGGCAACGTGTTGTTGAAGTTTGCCGAAGCGGTGGGCGAAGTCGTGGTGCAAGTGCTTAAGGAAGAGTTGGTCAAAGGACTCCAACATCAAATTAACGACCCTATGCTGCAAAAAAGCTTGCAAGGATTCAAGCAGCGGGTAGACCACGTTGAACACGGCGGCGGTTTGCTGTTGGGCGTTGCTGGAGTTTGCATTATCAGCCACGGTTCGTCTCAAGCTGCTTCAATTTTCAATGCCATTCGTTTGGCGAAGGAGGCTGTTGACAACCAAGTGCTGGAGCGAATTCGATCGTCCAACAACCAAAGCGCTCTGGAACAAGAAGCTGTGAATTAGAGGCAGTAAGTAGGAATTAAAAATTAAAAATGTAAAATTAAAAATGTCAGCTTAAACCAACTGTTTTGCTTTAAAACAAGTAATTTCAGCAGTTTAAAAAATAATTTTAATTGGTAGTTTTTAATTTTTAATTTCTAGATGGAACAGCGAGTAAATGGAGAGGAATGTTGCAGCAATCAGGGTTCGGCATTGCCGTCACGGGTAGCGGTTCTTGTACACCGCAGGTTTCGCTGGATAATAACGGTTTGAGTCAGATAGTAGAAACTTCTGATGAGTGGATTGGGGCGCGGACGGGCATTCGAGCGCGCAGGCTGGCGGACGATCGCACTTCTTTGTGCGATTTAGCGTCACAGGCATCGCTTCAGGCGATCGCAATGGCAGGAATTTCGCCGACTGACATTGATTTAATTATTTTGGCGACTTCCAGTCCTGACGATTTGTTTGGCACTGCCAGTAAAATTCAATATCAGTTGGGCGCGACAAAAGCTGTGGCTTTTGATTTGACAGCAGCTTGTTCAGGCTTTGTTTTTGGTTTAGTGACAGCCTCGCAGTTCATTCGGACAGGGGTATATCAAAATGTTTTGCTGATCGGAGCAGATATTTTGTCTCGCTGGGTGAATTGGTCGGATCGGGGTACTTGCATTCTATTTGGAGACGGTGCAGGTGCGGTGGTAGTGCAAGCTTCAGAAGTCGATCGCTTTTTGGGATTTGAAATTCGCAGCGACGGCACGCAAAATTCGTCTCTCAATTTGCCTTACAAAGCCGAGTCAAAAGAATTAATTGAGGGCGTCAACATCGGAGTTGGCGGATTTCATCCCATTACAATGAACGGTCAAGAAATCTATCGGTTTGCCGTAAAAAAAGTGCCGGAAGTCATAGAAAAAGCTATGTTTCGGGCAGATATTAGCGCTGCTGAAATTGACTGGCTGTTGTTGCACCAAGCCAATCAGCGGATTCTCGATGCAGTTGCCCAAAGGCTAAAGATTCCCCCCGAAAAAGTAATCAGCAATTTGGCGAATTACGGCAATACCTCAGCGGCTTCAATTCCCCTTGCCTTAGACGAAGCCGTGCGTCAGGGTAAAGTTAAAGCGGGCGATACTATTGCTGCTGCTGGTTTCGGTGCAGGTTTGACTTGGGGGGCTGCGATTTTTCAATGGGGAAGGTAATACCATTTTCGATTTTCGATTTTCGATTTTCGATTGGGAATTACTGAGGAACTATGGGTTTGGAGCTGGTAAAGCAGTTTCATTCTTTTTGGGAACTGGTATAATGTTTGGCGGCTTTAAACTTTGGCTAATGATTGTGGGGAGTGCGACCGTTGCATAATACAAATCCTTTAACACGCCATACATAGGGCAAGGTTCGCAGCGGTGCACCACCCGGACAGCAGTTATTGACAAGCGCGTGCTGAAATGGAAAATCCTCTATTCTTCGATCGACTTTCCCCGGCTTGCAGCTTGAAAATTTTGTTACGGCTATTAATCAGATTCAAGTAGCAAAAAAAAATAAACCCAACAGTCAACCGTGAACAGTCAACAGTCAACAGTCAAATTAATCAAATTAAAGTAGCAAAAAAAATATAAACCTGGTAAAAAAGGCAATTATATGTTATAATTGTGAGTCGCGAGTAGATAGTTCGTTAACCGAAAGATAGCGGATACCAGCGAGCGAACTTAGAAGCGGGAAAGAAAGAATTTTTGCAATCACCAATTAGCAACCACCAATTAGCAGATTACCGGAAAAATGACTAAAACAGCATGGGTATTTCCCGGACAAGGTTCCCAGGCGATCGGGATGGGTGCAGACTTATTAAACTTGCCAACAGCCAAAGCCAAATTTGAGCTCGCTAAAGAAATTTTAGGTTGGTCTGTCCCGGAAGTTTGCCAAAAAGAAGAAGCAAAACTATCTCGGACTCTCTACACTCAGCCTTGCTTGTTCGTAGTAGAAAGTATTTTGGCCGACTTAGTGCGAGAAAAAAGCGATCGACCAGCGGTAGTTGCCGGTCACAGTTTAGGAGAATATGTTGCCCTCTACGCAGCAGGCGTCTTTGATTTTGAAACCGGATTGCGCTTAGTCAAACGCCGCGCCGAACTCATGGACACTGCCTCCGGCGGGCAAATGGTGGCTTTGATCGGGTTCGACAGGCAGGAACTAGAACTGCAAATTCAATACAGCCGAGACGTAGTGCTGGCAAACGACAACAGCGAAGCACAAGTCGTGATTTCTGGAACGCCCGCAGCAGTAGAAGATTTGTTGGCCAAAATCAAAGTCAAACGCGCCGTTAAATTGAATGTTTCGGGTGCGTTTCACTCTCCGCTGATGGCCGGGGTGGCGGCAGAGTTTCAACTAGCGTTAAAGTCTGCAAGGTTTTCCGATGCTAAAATGCTGGTGCTCTCGAACGCAGAACCGTCAGCCACTACCAGCGCAGCCACTTTAAAGCAGCGGTTGACTCAGCAGATGACCAAAGGCGTGCGTTGGCGAGAAATTTCTCTGCAATTGCCACAACAAGGAATCGATCGCGTGGTGGAAATTGGCCCCGGCAAAGTTCTCACAGGTTTGATCAAACGCACTTGTCCCGATTTAGCGCTGGTAAATGTTAGCAGTTTTGCAGATTTGCCCGCTTAATCTGTTTTTAACCTGTTATTCAACGGCAGGTTATAAAATTGAGAGTTAATTGGCCCGAAGATTGCCCAACAACGAATAGCACAACAGGCCCATCCGAATATTGCCTGTTGTGCTATTTGGGGATATACGATCCAGACATTTAGACAAAATTAATCAAAAATCGAGAAATTGATCGACCTAACCGAAAGCATCCAGGATACCCGCCACGTGATTCATCCGTCCAGAAATAAAAAACCTGTATCCGATAAAGGATCTCCCGAATTTATCCGTGGGGTCAATCCTTCAAATCTAAAATCTAAAATCTAAAATCTAAAATCTAAAATCGATTGACGGGGCGATCGACAACTCCTGATGTAAACTAGGCGTAAAAACCAAGCTTATCTGGTAGTTATGTCAGGAACCTTAGCCTAAAGGCATAAGGCTTGAAAGAGAAATCTAGAAAGCCATCCTGACGGGCCTAAGTCCTTCGCGGACTACGTTTTTTGAGTCACGACACCGGGCGGATGCTTAGCTAGTCCCCTGCTCTGTCGCTGAGAGTTAAACAATCTGGTATGTCACGCTCGATAGTGCTTTGGGCCTAACAAGCTCTTAAAACAAAGGCGCGTGCTAACTTTACTCCGAAAGGAGAACGGGACAACCATATCCCGACGGAGGGGCACCCATACCCCTCCACCCCGGAAGGGGATTCAAATTAATGTAAAGCCGTCCTAAAAGGACGGGGTTTCAAACCCAATTTTCCGATGAAAAAAGTCCTTTACTGGTTGATGGGCGACAAGGCAGGCAGAACCATAGTAGGTGCGTGGAACTGGATGTGGGGACTGCCCGTGGAATCCGGCGGCCAGGTGTCGGTGGCGGTAGCCGAAGAGTCACTGCGATCGATGCAAGAATCAGTGCAAAAGCTAGCAGTAGCAGTCTCCACCCAAGTTGCAGCCTACCAGCGCGCCAAAACTAAATATGAAGAAAAAGTTAGGGAAATGCAAACCGTAGAGCGCCAAGCCATCACAGCCCAGCGCAACGGCAACGAAGAAGCAGCCCGCTTGGCAATGGCGAAGGTAATTCAGACAGAACAAATCCTGCCGCAGTTAGAAGCCCAAGTAAAACAAGCCGAACAGTTCGTGAACTCTTCCAAAGACAAGCTAAATCGAGAACGGATGAAGCTGGAAGCCTACAAAACCGATATGCAAAATATGAAAGATATGGCCGAGATTAACGAAGCCCTCCGAGCCATATCCCAAGTCAACAACGACCTCAGTATCGATTCAGCTCGATCGCAATTTGAGCAAGCCAAAAACGCCGTCCACGGCCGCCACCTCAAACAGCAAGCTTTAGCAGAACTCTCTGAGAATCCCCAAGAAAGACTTCAGGCAGAATTAGACAATATGACCTTAGACGATGAAGTTAATCGCAGGCTACAAATGTTAGACGACTCCAACAACAAAGAACTTCCAAACTAAGGAGAGTTTATGGCTAAGAGTGGGCCTCCCCCCATAGTTTTTATTCTGTTATTTCTGTTGCTCGCCGGTGGCGGTTGGTTCTTTTTTCTCAACAAACCAGCATCGCAAGATGTTAGTAACAATCCCCCCACTCCCACACCTGCAGGCGATGGCGTCCCACTTCCCGTCGCACCCGTAGTTGGCGGCGCTTCGCCTGTTGCAGCTAGTTCCTTTGCGCTTCCAGCTTCTGTTCCTGCGGGTACGGCGGTGAGAATTGACGGTTCCACCAGCATGGTGACAATCAATCAGAACCTCAAGAACGGCTTTCAAGGCAAATTTTCCGGCACGAGAGTCGATACCAAAGCGAACGGTTCTGAAAAAGGAATTCAGGATTTGGCGGCGGGAACAGCCGATATTGCAGCGGTATCGCGACCTTTGACGGCTCAAGAACAAGGTCAGGGTTTGGCTGCTGTGCCCGTTGCCCTAGATACGATCGCCCTTGTAGTCGGCATTAACAACCCCTTCAAAGCAGGTTTAACCTCCGCTCAAGTTCAAGATATCTTCAAGGGAAATGTTCAAGACTGGTCGAAAGTCGGCGGCCCGGCAGGCCAGATTAAAGTGATAAATCGACCGGCAGTTAGCGGCACTCACCAAACGTTTAAAGAACAAGTGCTCGGAGGTGGCAAGTTTGGCACGACGGCAAATATTACCACGCTCGATCGAGATGCTACAACTCCCCTGCTGCAAGCTTTAGGCAACAACGGCATTGGCTATGCGACTTTCGCTCAAGTAGCCAATCAGAGAACGGTGCGCGTTGTTCCCGTTAACGGTGCGACGCCGGATGCGGGTAACTATCCTTACAAACGCCAGTTGTACTACGCCTACAAAAATCCTCCTAGCCAAGCAGTTAAGGATTTCTTAGGCTACGCGACTTCTTCAGAAGGACAGAAAGCCATGCTGGCCGGAAATTGAGCCTTTGCAAAGAATTCGCCAGAATTTATTCTGGCGCTACACAAGCTGGCAAAGCGGTTTCAACCGCCGAATCATCTAACAGCACGACACGCATAAACACGGATACACTGATGATAGTCAACTTAGCCAATTAGCTAAACAGTCCGATCGCTGGGCCTATCCGTGTATCGGTGTCAAAATCCGTGTAGTGCTACTTTTTTGATTGCTGAACTGATAGGCTAATATTCGATGTAATTTAAAATTTAAGGTTTTTCTGTGAGCAAAAGTCGCGAACCAGTCGAAAGTTTACTTCTCTACTATTTATTCAAATGGTCAATTGTCAGCCCGATGCTGCACCTATACTTTCGGGGCCGCATCTACGGTGCAGAAAATGTTCCGACAGAAGGGCCACTGGTGGTAGTCAGCAATCACGCCAGCGATTTTGACCCGCCGATTTTGTCGAATTGCATGAGGAGGCCGGTCGCATTTATGGCAAAGGAAGAGTTATTTAAAGTTCCTATTTTGAAGCAGGCAATTACGCTTTACGGTGCTTATCCTGTGAAGCGGGAAAGTGCCGATCGCAGTGCAATTCGATCGGCTATCAACTCTTTGGAAAATGGCTGGGCGACGGGTGTATTTTTGCAGGGAACTCGCACCCCAGACGGCAGAATTACTGAACCGAAATTAGGTGCTGCGCTGATAGCTGCTAAGGCAAAAGCGCCGCTTTTACCTGTTAGTTTGTGGGGGACTCACGCGATTTCGTCGAAAGGTTCGGGAATCCCGCGTCCGGTGCCGCTGACGGTGCGAATTGGCAAGCTAATTGAAGCGCCCGGTTCCTCGGATCGCGAGGAGTTGCAAGCGTTGACTCAAAGATGTGCGATCGAGATTAATGCGATGCACGATTTGGGGCGCTGATTTTATAACTGTTGTTGCTGTTTTTCAGGTTATATCTACAGATAGATGAATGCTGAAGATAAAAACCGAAAAATATCAATATAAGTGATTGAAAACAAGCACAATAATTAGGCTTGAATTTGAGTTTAATTTGACAGGGGATAAGAAGAAAGATATGCTAACAAGCCATCAAACCCGCGCGTTGGGATTGTTTTCTAACCGCGAAGATGCCGAGCAAGCTCTGGCAGAATTGAAATCTTCCGGGTTTCCAATGGATAAAGTTTCGGTTGTTGCTAGGGATGCAGGCGAGTCTGTAGGCGAGACTCAAACGATCGCTCAAGTGGGCGAGAAAAATCTAGACACAGGAGCAGGAGTGGTAGGAGAAACTCTGACAAATGCTTCTTTAGCCACCTTGCTAGTGGGTCTAGGAAGTTTAGCTATTCCCGGAATCGGGCCGATCATTGCAGCGGGGACTTTCGGCGCCTCACTGGTGGCTACCGTAGCAAGCACAGGCGTCGCGGCTGCGACTTTCGGTGGAGTGGTGAAGGCCTTGACTGACTTGGGAATTCCCGAAGAAACAGCTAGAATTTACACGGATCGCCTGCGGGCCGGCGATTATTTGGTGGTAGTAGATGGCGCTGAGGATGATATTAGTCGGGCTCAAGGGATTTTCAGCAGTCGGGGCATCCAAAATTGGGGCGTATTTTAAACAGGAATTGTGCACCAAGTCTATGCCTAGGGCGATGCACACCTCACCATTGGTGAGAACAATTAGCTCAAATTTAGTACCCGACTTTTGTTTGAAAATTAGCGCATCGATCCCCCCTAACTTAAACAGGGGGGAACCGGAAACGTTCTTTCGTCTGCCGGGAAGGGCATTGAGATTCGGCTAATATCAAATCCGTTAGCATCGGAATAGTAAATCCGAGTTCACTGTTCACTGTTCACTGTTCACTGTTCACTGTTCACGGCGTCAACAGTCAACCGTCAACCGTCCACCGTCAACATCATGTATGAGTGTAACCGGAAATGATATAAAACCCCGATCGAGACGGGGTTTTAGTCTTAAGTTGACACCAATTCATTGCCCACCCGAACCCTACAAGTAAATTATTGATTTTTATCGCTCATTTTTTGATGCTGAGGCGGTGACATAAGCGACAGCTAAAGGCGAAATTTTTTCTGTAACTGCTGCGATAACTTGGCGATCGAAGTCAGTCCAAACTCTGGGGCGATCGAACATACAAGGCTGCAAAACCCCCCACAATAAGCCGTCAGCACAAAGGTGAGCGTGAATCAAAGCTCGATGTCCGAACTCTTTGGCCTCAAAATTTTTGTTGACTACTTCAGGATTTGCTGTTTCAACATCCTCAACAAAAATCGACGGTTCAGTTCGCAAAGCTGCTGCAAACAAAGGGTCTTCTTCCCCTAAAGATTCTGGTTCTTTTTTCCATTCTGCGTCCCAAACCTCTGGAATGTTCGAGTTGCGACGCCAGCAGTAAGGTGCTCTGCCGGTTTGGGTTTCAGGATTGCGGAGGTAGAGAAAAACCCGATCGCAATTTAACACCTCGCCTAAAGCCGGCACCAAAGCCGAAAAAACAGCATCCGGCGTTTTGCTGTCACTCAAAATTTGCTCTAGAACTTGCGGCAGAATTTGCTCGGTCATTAACTTTGGCTCTTGAAGTTCATATACTGATTTTAAACTACTCGTTCTCTTCTCTTACCAGAAAGAATTGGTTTAAAGCCACAACCATAAGTGGGAGAACTTAAAAGAAGACTATTCATTACTCCAATCCTCTTCCTTCCAGGTAGATGTCGCCCCGCGTGCGGTCAACTGTCAACTGTCAACTGTCAACTGTCAACTGAAGCATTTATCATCAGCGTCTTCGCGGTTCGTTAAATCGCTAGAGGAGAGAAGTTTTAAAAGCAGAGGGAATGGGAAAAATTTTAAAACTTGCTCAATGCTTTCCTTTGTTTATTGAATTCTGGCTTGGCTGAAGTTAGCACCTGTATAACCGGTTGTCAGCCAAAGAATAGCCCTAGCGCCGTCGCGAACAGCTTTTTCCACCGGTTCGGGGGTTCGCCCAGACGGAACTGCCACAGGCTTAAAGCTAATGCCTCGACTGCCGAGCACGATTTCGCCGATAATCTGAGCTCGCCGCATATGATCGTCAGAAGTGATTAGATACACGCTCTCAATCCCTTGAGCTTTCAATTCATCTACCAGGGTGGTAAAATTTGTTACCGTATCTACGGCTCTGTAGTCTAAGTGCAGGCGATCGGACTCAATTCCCGCTTCTGAAAACACCCATTGCGCGAACTCGGGATTGCTGCCAGACGACACCCAAATCGGCAATTCAGGATAATCCCGAGCAAATTTGGCGGCAAACACCTCTCGCTCCGTAGCCCCACCTAGAACTAACAAAGCTTGCGGTCTCTGAAATTCGCTCTTAACCTGCTGATAGCCAAACCAACACGCCATCAAAAGCCCTACTAGGAACCAAAAACTGCGTGAAGTATTCAAAGGCTGGTAACGCCGCGTGTTTGAATTGATTCTTAACCACATCTAAACCTATAAAAATTTTATGTAACTCACAAAGGAACCATAGCAAAAAATACCGCACGTATAGCCCACTAACAGGAATTAAAAATTAAAAATTAAAAAAGGGTCGGGGGCTCATAGGATTTTAGATTTTAGATTTTAGATTTTAGATTTTAGATTGACTCTACGCTTATGTTGGGGGCTTAAACGGGGGATTTTAGATTTTAGATTTCAGATGGACTCTAGAGAGAGATTCTGCGTAAGTCCTCGTCTTCCAGCAAGTATTCGTCTGTTGGCGAATTCGTTAGCGGATATGCAAAAAAGAGGGGCAAAACTTAGGCTTACCCCTCCTGTTTTTAATTTTTCTTGGTTTTTAACGGGACTGGCCGGGTTCGAACCGGCGGCCTAGCGCTTCAGATTTGTGTGAGTTTCCCCACTCTCTGGACTATACCTTCACCATATGCTTGCAGCTTTTAGGTGGTGACCGTCTAGTCTCTAAACCTTCCTGATTTCAATATAGGCGATCGTTTAATCGCCCTGAACTCAGGCTTGGCTTGGTATTGCCTTAGAGTCATAGGAATCCACGAACTCTTTAGGTTTCACCAAATTTGACCACATTCACTCCCAGAGTTTCCTCGCAGGGTGCCCGATTCTTCAGGAGGCGCTTGCTCTATCCATCTGAGCCACAGCCCCAGTTGCTAAACCGTTTTGATTATAGCAGTTAATGTCGATTGTAAACTACCCGACACTCATGCTTTTTTGCATAGAGTGCGGGCTTTCAGTAGCCCTCAAGACAACTTCCTGCAAAGAGCAGGACATGATCTCGGAACCTCCGGGCAGGTTTACGAGCTGCCCCAAAGTAGCAATATTTCTTGCTCCATTCACATCGGCATCGCCAATCCATCCGCATCGCTCATTCAGGCACTCAAACCGCTTACCTTGGCGATTGCCAATCACCTTGCAACAGTGACAAGTTTTCGAGGTATAGCGCGGATCAACCAGTCTTACATCAACGCCAAATTTCACGCCTTTATAGGTCAGGAATTGGCGCAACTGGTAGAACGCCCAACTATTGCTGCGTCTCCGTTCTGTTTTAGACCGTGGCAGTTCATTGGTACGCTCTCTGATTCCGGTCAAGTCTTCCAGGGTAATAGCCTGATTTGATGTCTTGGCTTGCTGGATCAGTCGATAGCTGATGGTATGGTTCAGCCATGTCTGGAATCTCCGTTCTCGTCCACTCAACCGTTGCAAAATCTGTCTCGCCCTTCTACGAGCCGACCTTGTGCCTTTGGACGCTTTACGCTGTAACGAAGCCCGTACACGGCTATATCTGTCTCTGGCTTGTGTTACCTGTTTGCCACTGAATTTCTCTCCAGCAGATGTACAAGCAATGTCTGTGCGTCCCAAATCAACACCCAAGACACCATCACTCTTTTGTTTCTCTGGTGGCTCAGACTCAAGCTGAATGTTCAGATAAAAGCTACCATCGTTGCGCTTTACCAAAGTTGCCGTTTTGGGGTCTTGTCCTTGCAGCAAGTGTTTTTGGTAATTACCAATGTGCAGCTTAAACTTTTCTCTGCCCTTCAGCATGGTCAAGCTGACCAACCAATCCGATTCGCCTCTATGTGAAAGTTCTCGCGTCGTAAGTGGCAGAAGTGGGGGCAAACTTCTTAACGGGCTTAACCTTTTGCTTTGCCGTTTTGCGATTAGCGCAAACTCTACGAATTGCGTGAATCGTCATTTGAGCAGACAGCCCAGAATGCGATCGCGCTTCCTTGTAAATCAAGGACTGAACAGCAATCTGATTCGTCAGCTTGTCGGGTGTATGGGTGTTGACGTACTCACAGCATTTTGCAAAGGCAGTCAGTACCGCATTCAGCTTTTCAACCTGCTGCTGCGATACTTCCAATTTGCAAGAGACTTTGACATCCACCCCGGCCGTACCGCGGGATTCCATCTATTCAAGCCAGTCAAAAATTGACAATTGCTTAAATTCTG
>NZ_JAUBPT010000179.1:0-9862 GCF_036700905.1 Microcoleus sp. S13_C3
CCAAAAAGGACGGGCGGGACGCCCATCCCACAATAACAATTAAAATTGTAAGTTATTTAATTCGCGATCCTTAATATCAATCACAGGAATTCCCCAGCCTTCGCGATTATTCCACCTTTCGCCGTACAGTCACCGCAGCCGCAATCGGGCTGACAGCAAAGTATTCGCTTCCAAAACCGCGCTTTCCCTGGGATTCCAAACATTGCCAAAATCCACAAACGTCGTCACCTGCAAAACTCCCTGTTTGTCGCGGGTGCGCTTGCATCGGATACCGCAACTCGGCTGAATCACAAATCCCGCTATCGGCAAGCAAAGCCTCCTGACCAGGAATTTCAAAGGTGGTACCCGCCACGTGATTTATCCGTGGAATCAATCCAAAATCGAAAATCTAAAATCAGAAGAGCCCCCGCATTTATCTCGCGCAAGTCAATCTAAAATCTAAAATCTAAAATCTAAAATCGATTGACGGTAGCCCCGCAATGTGTCTGAGCCCCCTATACCGAATGGTTCGATCGACAAAAGCTCTGCCCCAGCCAATTTCACATCCGATCGCACCACCAGCAGCCTCTCAGGAGCCAACAACCGCACGTACTGCAATTGACCCCGCCAAATTAAAAATCGACTGTCAGGGCTGCTGCTGCTCACCGTAGCACCAAATGCTGCCACTCCCAGACAAAACTGCGATCGCGCCGCCAAGACATCTCTCTCCCCTCTGAGTAAAATCCTGAAACAGCCTCAGCACCGCAACCCGATTTCTGCCCCCATTATCTGCTTCCGGCGACAACGGAAAATCCTTTCCAAGCAAAGATGTATCGCTTTCTCGCCTGCTGGTACCAATACCGATCGCGATTTCTCTTCTCGGATTTTGCACGATCGGCTCGCGGTAAGTCAACTGCCAACTACTTCAAATCGATCGACTTTGATCGTACCCGCAATCTTAGCAATTCTGCAGGCTGTGTCGGCGCGGGAACAGCAGGCGGCAAAAGCTGTTCGCCTGAAAGCAAGGGCGCTGGCGGCGCGGGTTACGGGAGGGGATGCGGATTTTGCCGCCGCGGGTTGGGAATCGGCAATTCGTGTCGGTTTTCTCCTCGGTTCGGCAATTGAGGGAGAGTTTCTGGGGTCTCACTTTGGGTCAATTGATCGAACTCCGGGATGCTATTTTCTTGCTCTTTACTGCCTCTATCTAATTCTGAACCCGAGTATAAATCACGAAGCCGATCGCGATCGTCTGCTGTTTCTTGATCTAGTTTGAATTGAGATGGTAAATGATCATGCAAAATTGGCGCTTGCACCCCTGAGTCGGTAGCAACCATCGACTCGCCAAGACTTAGAGCTGATAGCAGTGCAGGGCAAATAGCTGCCATTGAAAAACCAAGCGCTAATGCCTTGAAAAACTTGATTTTACAAAAGCCTCTAGAAGATTGCACGGGCATGACAGATTAGCCATATTTGATAGTTATTTACACTTACGATCGGGCGAGACCGACGCAATTGCAAGGAATAAAACCACTCTATCACTTTTTAAACAATTAATTCCTTAACTCAATATAAAGATAGTTGACAGCAACTCTAGTTTGTGTACTTAACAATTACTAAAAACACTCCGACCGAAAGCATCCAGGATACAAGCCCCCAGATTCATCCGTCCAGAAATAAAAAACCTGTATCCGATGAAACTTGCCCCCCGGAATTTATCCGTGGGGCCAATGCTTCAATTCTTTAATCTAAAATCTAAAATCTAAAATCTAAAATCGATTGACCTCCCAAGCTAGCCATCTTGCAAGGAATAAAATTACTCTATCACTTTTTAAACACTTAATTCCTTAAATCAATATAAAGCTAGTTGACAATAACCACGTTTTGTGAGATTAACACTGACAAAAAAAACTCCGACCTCCCAAGGTAGCCCTGTAGGTCGGCGGAGAATTTTATCAAACCTGCGATCTGAGAAATAGGTAAATTTTGATACAGATTACTACATTTTATTGAGCTGCGATCGCAATTCTTCCAACTCAGCGTCAATCACCGGGCTCGACTCCGAGCTACTAGCTGCTGCCGTTTTACCAGCTGCTGGCAATTGACCTTGAGACACAGAACCCCCGGTCAGTTGAGCTTTCATCTGAGCCAACTCGTCGTCAACATCACCGCCGCTTTCGAGCAAGCGGAACTGTTCCTCTAAATTGCTGCCGCCGGCGGCCAATTCTGCCGAAGCCCCCGCGCGAGCTTCAATCTGCAAAACTTTTTCTTCCATGCGATCGAAAGCCGCCATTGAACTGCCAGTATTCAAGGTGCCAATGGTATTGTTGAGCTGTTCCTGAGCCTTAGCAGCTGATATCCTCGCTTTGAGCATATCCTTCTTAGTCTTAGCTTCGGAAATTTTGCTCTCCAAACCGATCAAGTTGCGCTTGAGACTTTCCACCTGAGCCGATTGCTGATCCAGACTGGCTTTCAGGGTAGCCGCCGTTTCAGCGTGAGACTTTTTGCGAACCAGCGCTTCCCTGGCCAAAGTCTCGTCTCCTTTTTGCAGGGCTAGCTGAGCGCGCTGCTGCCACTGGTTAGACTGAGATTCAGCTTGATTGTACTGAGTCTGGGTGCGCTTTTGAGTGGCGATCGCGCTGGCAACGGCCTGACGCAACTGCACCAAGTCTTCCTGCATATCCGTAACGGACTGTTCTAAAATCTTTTCCGGGTCTTCAGCTTTATTGACCAGATCGTTAAGATTGGCTTTGACGACTCGGCTAATGCGGTCAAATAATCCCATAATGCTATTTTTCCTGGGTGAGGTGTACGAAGTAGGCGGCAAGAAGGCTTGATAGCCCTAGCCCGCAGTTGTGAAATTCACTCTGGTCAGATTTTTAGTGCGATTTAGTTTTTGGCAATTTTTGCAGACAGATAAATCCAGTTTAAAGCGATCGAGTAATGTGATGCAGGCAAGCTTATTCATGCACCTACCTCTTGAGTTTAACTTCGATCCGGGAATTCCCCAACAGGCTTCGAGCCATCTCTAGCTAGGCTGTTGAGAAGTTTTTGCTCGTCCCGACTCTTGTTCTGTTGCCTGGGGTTCAAGATGCGGGCGGCTCCCTCGACGGCAATTTGGGTGTATTGTGGCCCGGAAGCATTTGTGCTTTCATCGCCGCCAACTCGGTATCCACATCGTCGGCACCTTCGAGAGAGAGAAACTTCTTTTCTAAATCATTAGTTCCGAGTTCTGCGATTGCTTCGGAGCGAGCTTCTAGCTGCATGACTTTCTCTTCCATCCGTTCAAACGCGCTCAAAGCGCTGCCGGTACTGAGATTGCCCATCATTTCTTGCAGCCTTTCCGACGATGCGGCCGATCGAGCTCGGGCAATGTACATATCTTTTTTAGATTTTGCCTCGGAAATTTTACTTTCGAGCGCCCGCATATTTTCTTTAAGTTTACTCACAACAGCCGATTGCTGATCCAGACTGGCTTTCATCGCCGTTGCCGTTTCTTGATAAGATTTCTTGCGCGTCAGAGCTTCCCGCGCCAAATTTTCCTCGCCTTTTTGCAAAGCTAGCTGCGCCCGCTGATGCCATTCTGCTGCTGTAGACTCAGCTTGGGAACACTGGCGTTCAGTGCGTTTTTGAGCTGCAATCGCCCCTGCCACAGCTTGTCTGAGCTGCACTAAATCTTCCTGCATATCCATTACAGCCTGTTCCAGAATTTTTTCTGGGTCTTCTGCTGCCCCGACCAAACTATTAATATTGGCTCGAATCACTCGCCATAGGCGATCGAATAATCCCATTTTGCCAGTCTCCCAATTTTAAACTTTAGAATTAAGACAGAGAAATCACCATTAAAAATTAAAAATGAATACTCATCAATCGTCTTTTTAATTTTTAATTGTGAAATTTTAATTCCCTCTAAGTTAGGTCGTCATGATTATTTTTAGGATGGGTAGGGCGCGAGCATTACCCATCAAAACTGAGCAAATGTTGGGTGAAGCGAAACCGAGGGTTCGTGCCTCGGCCCAACCTACTCCCCGATCATTAGTTTAATTGTCTTTGCCTAATTTAGGGTTGATAGTATTGTGGCTTCACCCCTTTTTCTTGGAGTTCTTTCACCAAACGTTCTGCTGAGGCAGGATCGTTCAAAGCCCCCATTTGGATCTTGACACCCTTTGAGAAGTTCCGCACGTAGGCATCGGGAACTGCGGTTCTGGCTTGCTGCAGCGATTTTTCGTCGTTGTAATCGGTGACAACGTAATAGAAACCGTCGGCGGCCCGTGCAGGCCTTCCCAGCGGGGGTGTGGCGGCTGGGGATGCGGCGGCTGGGGATGCGGCGGCTGGGGATGCGGCGGCTGGGGATGCGGCGGCTGGCTGGGCTGGGGAGGGTGTTGGAGGCAGTGTCGGCAGTGTCGGCACTGGCTGGGCGGCGCTGGGGCTGGGGGTGGGAAGCAAAGCCCTACTCAGATTGTTGAGTCCTTGTTCCCTGCCTCTGGCCGGGTTGCCGTCTTCTGTCGGAATCGGCACAGCCGCGCCCGGGCCCGGAGGCGCTGGCGGAGTTGGCGGGATTGATGCTTTTGGTGACGGGGAAGGAATCGGGCTGGCTGTCGGCTTGACATTGCTGAGAGTGCTCAAATCTAGCTCGACAAATTCCTTGGATACCAGATTTGGAGCTTTCGGCAGTTCCTTGGTGCTGCTATCTGAGATGGCAGTAGAGGCGGGACTGTCGCTGGGAGAGGGTGAGGTGCGATCGAGCAAACGGTTCAGGCCTGCCATCTTAACTAAATTTGACGGGTACATGACTGCGTAGCCCAAAGCTGTGCATGACAGCAAAAACAGCAGCATCGAACTCAGTCCCAAGGGAGTTAACAAACTGGCGGCTAAACTGCGTTCTACCGTAGGCTCAGCTTTTGACTCGTCCAAACTTTCGATCAGTTTTTCGCTTGATTCGAGATACTTGTTGGGTGCAAAGGCACTGCTAGATAATTTTGTGCCGCCCCTGGTAGTTGCTAGCGGGGCATCGCCCTGAGTGCCGGCAAGGGATAGCGGCAGCGATAGCGGCTGCTGGGTTTCCTCCGCAGTCTCCGGCGCCAAATTTTGGGCTAGCTGTTGCTCGGTTGTGGCTGTTTGCTTGCCGCTACGAACTGAGGGCGACACCCACTGTTCGGCGCGCCTCCTGTGCCTTCTGTATGTTGTCAGTTCTGCTTCTAGGTTTACATCTAGACTCCCCAGGACTGCTTGCAAAGCAGGGTTGATTGGGGTTGAAGAGGATTGATGATTTGGGGATTCAACCGAAGAACGCTTACTCATTAGCAAAACTCCTACCGCCTCTGAATTAATTTTAATATGTTGATTGTAGAGATAAACATGAAGGTTGAAAACTTGCCTATTTTATGATTAGCTACTTTTGGCGTCAATGCAACAGGGGCCCGATCGCCTGCAGCTATTTTTTATTTTCAGTGGAAAAGTCAATTGTTGCTGTTTCCCGGACGCTGCTTACCGAAACTCTCAGCAGATTTTTGTATCCTGAGCTACCGCTTATTTGTAACCTCTAATACTCGTTGGGCATTTGTACTTTTTCTTGATCCCTAACGGCTTTATAAACTTTTAACCTGTGTTTTTACCTATACAATGAGCAAACACCGAGCCAATTGTTTCTATATATAACGAGATTATAAATAAATTATAAAATTTATTTATGCTCCGGGGATCGCTAGAACCCAGACAGCATAAAGGTTGGGATGCTCTAAAGCCTGCTAGCTCTACAAAGGACAATTAGAGATGAAAATGATTTCCCTAAGAACTTTTATGCAAACCTCCTTAACTTCACCTTTAACTTCAGCTTGTGGTCACTGCCGTCACTATACCCCTGAAGGCAGACGCGGGGGTGTTTGCGCTTTACTAGGCGGCCCGGTTCAAAGTCAGTGGAAAGCTTGTACTTTAGCGGTTTCGCCTTTTAGGTCATCTTGGGAAAACATAGAAATTGGAATGTGGCAAGAATCGACTCTGACGCTGCAGGATGCCACCGTCACTCTTTCCGATCGCCATGCCTGCCAACTTACAGCCACAACGTTAACCGAAAAATCTGCAGCAGTCTCGGTTTAGTTAGTCGGCAGCAGGATAGGTCATACCATTTTCTATTTTCGATTGGGGAATCACTCATCGCTATCAGGGTTTGCATCTGGCAAAGCAGTTTCATCCTTTTGGGAAACTGGCATCAATACTGACACTTTTGGACGATCGCGTGCATTTGGCTTTACTAACTCATAAAAATCAGCAGCATCTACTTTAATATGAGCGCATAAAAAAAACTGATTTCTCCATCCAGCTATGGCAGCCAAGGATATTGACTAAAATCAGGTTGCCGTTTTTCTAAAAAGGCTTGTTTGCCTTCGGCGCCTTCCTGCGTCATATAGTACAGCAAAGTGGCATTTCCCGCCAGTTCTTGCAAACCGGCTTGACCGTCGCAGTCGGCATTAAAAGCGGATTTCAAGCAGCGAATCGCGATCGGACTTTTTTCGAGAATTTCTGCAGCCCACTGAATCCCTTCTATTTCTAGTTGTTCGACGGGCACGACGCAGTTGACTAAACCCATTTCTAGGGCTTGCTGCGCGCTGTACTGGCGACACAAAAACCAAATTTCTCTGGCTTTTTTCTGGCCGACTACTCTGGCGAGATAGCTAGCTCCGAAACCACCGTCGAAACTGCCGACTTTGGGGCCGGTCTGTCCGAAAATAGCATTGTCAGCAGCGATCGTCAAATCGCAAATTAAGTGCAGAACGTGACCCCCTCCAATTGCGTAGCCTGCAACTAAAGCAATTACAACTTTGGGCATAGATCGAATCAACTTCTGCAAGTCGAGCACGTTCAACCGGGGTATGCCACCTTCGTCTACATATCCCGCCGAACCCCGCACGCTTTGGTCGCCGCCGGCGCAAAAGGCGTATTTGCCGTCTGTATGAGGCCCCGCACCGGTGAAAAGGACAACGCCGATTTTTGTGTCTTCGCGGGCATCAGTAAAGGCATCGCACAGTTCCAGCACGGTTTTGGGACGGAAAGCGTTCCGTTTGTGAGGTCGATTGATGGTAATTTTGGCGGTGCCACCACTTTTGTGATAGAGAATGTCTTCGTAGGTTTTGGCGGTTTGCCATTCAATTTGCATAATCAATCAATTTGAGATTTGAGATTGAGCTGAGTCAATCAAGGCAGCGACAAGTCGCTTTTAGATTTTAGAGGCATTCGGTTCAATGGGATAGAAGGGTCGATCGACTCTTGCCAAAAAAATAAAGCGGGACTTAGGCAGAAACCAGGTTTTCGATCGACATACGCCGTGCAGCGCTCTTGGCAGGGGTTAACCAACCCGGTTTTTGAGGGTAAGAGCGCACAAGTCCCGTCTCAATTGGAAAAAGCGTCAAATCCTCAAACTTCTCTCTCACTACTTTTACTGCCCAAAAAATTATTGGCGGAGTAAAATACTCAGCAAGTGCTTTGCCGCTTTGCCAAATACCGGATCGCGGGACTCGAATTCGCTGGGATCGAGTAAAGCTTTAACTTCGGCAAAAGCTTCTGAGTCGAGGGTTCCTTCTTTAGTAAATAAAGTGTCTATGACTGCAATGTGTCTGGAGTCGAGGCCGAGCCGATTTGCGATCGACTGTAGGTACATTTGCTCCCGCAGGTCGATGTGTCCGTCGGCCGCTGACATTTCGTAGCCAGAACCGATAAGCAACAGTTTTTCTGATTCTGAGAACAAAGCTGTCAGGGTTAGCAATTCCGTGGGGTTGAAGTAAACCTGCTGTTTCGATACTCCTTTGACAAGGCGCTGAATTAGTTCTACCCGATCGCGGTCGCCGCTGGCAAAGGCTTTGAGAGTCTTTTGCAGCCGTTCTTCTTCTTCAACTGCGATCGTCCTGTCAATAATCATCACTCCGCGCAGGATGGAAATTAGAGCCGTCAGAAACACTACCAAAGGAGTGATATCTTGTTCGCGCAGCTTTTGCCGACTAATGCGGCACAACAGCTCAACAATTTCAGTGGTAATCGTAGTGGTGTCCATAATTAAAGACTCTCGATTAAGCTGTAATGTAACTTTCTATATCGATCTTAAGTTTTTCTGTAACTTAGGTATGACGTGAATTATAAAGCTGAGCCGTTGTCTATTAGTGAGACTACTTATTTTATTCACAAACGCTGGATGACTAGGGCTGTGGAATTGGCGCAAGCAGCCGGTGATGCCGGTGAAGTACCCGTGGGTGCTGCAATTGTTGACGGTACTGGCAAATTGATTGCCGAAGCGCAAAATCGGCGAGAGCGAGACTGCGATCCGACTGCTCACGCTGAAATCTTGGCTTTGCGGGCGGCCGGCAAAGTTTTGCAAGACTGGCATCTTAACCAATGTACGCTCTACGTAACGCTGGAACCTTGCCCGATGTGCGCGGGTGCGATCGTCCAAGCTCGGATTGGTTTGCTGGTATACGGAGCAGATGATCCGAAAACTGGCACGATTCGGACTGCCGCTAATATTCCCGATAGCGCCCATTCGTGTCACCGCTTAGAGGTGCTCGGCGGTATTATGGAGTCTGTTTGTCGCGATCAGTTGCTTTCTTGGTTTGAAGCGCGCCGAAAAAATTAACAGGTAAAATTTTTTACTTTCTTCGGAGCGAGGTTTAATCGAAATTGACGGAAAGCATCCAGGATACAAGCCCCCGAATTTATCCGTCCAGAAATAAAAAACCTGTATCCGATGAAACTTGCCGAACGTATTTATCCGTGGGGTCAATGCTTCTATTCTTTAATCTAAAATCTAAAATCTAAAATCTAAAATCGATTGACCCTTTAACTGAAATAATAGATCCGTACTTGCCTGCTCAAGCTTTCGAGGCTGCCGACTGCTCTGCATTAGTGCTGTCCGGTTGGTTGAGGTTTTACCTGTTAGAGATTATCTCTTGCGGGCGCGATCGCTCGATCGGTACAAGGCCAATAGCAAAAGTGTCCCGATCCAAAAACTAAAGATTTGTCCAACAACTTACTTTAGACTTTAGATCTCGAGAAAGCAGCTTAATTGCTATGCCCCACACCGCCACGATCGCCGTTGAGTCCAGTAAATCATCTCTAGTGAAGCCAATGCCTGCCAAGGTAGCATCTAATACCTCTCGCGTTTCTCCTTGGTTAACCTCCTTGCTCTATCCGCTAGGTCACTATGTTGTCCTACCGTTTCATTTTGGCAAGATTGAGATAACCGGACAGGAGCACTTGCCGAAAGACGGGCCTGTCATCTTAGCCCCTACGCACCGCTCCCGGTGGGATGCCCTGATGATGCCCTATTCAACGGGACAGAAGGTGACGGGACGCGATTTGCGGTTTATGGTAACTGCTGATGAAGTGAAAGGATTGCAAGGTTGGTTCATCCGACATTTGGGAGGGTTTGCTGTGGATCTCAAGCATCCAGCAATTGGCAGTCTCCGTTATGGGGTGGAACTTCTCCTCGACAAAGAAATGTTGGTGATTTTTCCCGAAGGTGGCATTTTCCAGGATGGCGAGGTTCATCCGATTAAGCCGGGATTGGCGCGTTTGGCAATGCAAGCAGAGTTGAGCAAACCGGGTTTGGGGGTGAAAATTGTACCGATGAGTATCCGCTATCGCCCGCGTATTCCTCAATGGGGTTGTCATGTAAAAATTGCGATCGGTGCTCCGATTTCCGTGGCGGATTATGCTAATGGTGGCGGTGGTAAAAAAGAAGCACGATTGTTGAGTGCCCAGCTCGAAATGGATCTTAAAAAGCTTGATGAAAGTTGAGAAGAAGGAAGTTCGGCAACGGATTTTGTAACGGATGTAACGGATGTAACGGATGTCAGGAAGAAGGAAGTTCGGCAACGGATTTTGTAACGGATGTAACGGA
>NZ_JAUBPT010000179.1:9962-15586 GCF_036700905.1 Microcoleus sp. S13_C3
TGTAACGGATGTAACGGATGTAACGGATGTCAGGAAGAAGGAAGTTCGGCAACGGATTTTGTAACGGATGTAACGGATGTAACGGATGTCAGGAAGAAGGAAGAAGGAAGAAGGAAGTTCGGCAACGGATTTTGTAACGGATGTAACGGATGTAACGGATGTAACGGATGTCAGGAAGAAGGAAGTTCGGCAACGGATTTTGTAACGGATGTAACGGATGTAACGGATGTCAGGAAGAAGGAAGAAGGAAGAAGGAAGAAGGAATTATGGTATAATGTTTTCCGGTGCTGTAGAGAGATGCAGCACTTATTTGGCTGCTTTGTTATGTCTGTATTAAGTGTGAGCATTAATGGATTGTGCTTTGAACTTTAAGCCTGGTCAAATTGTCAGTTTAGAATGTGGAGATGCGTGCCTGCATTCCGAGGTAATCCAAGTGGTTGAGGCACGTCAAGTTTGTTGGGTGCGCCCTTTGATGTTAGTTGTATCGGCGTCGGGGAAGGATTTATCGGCAGAATACACTTTATCCGATTTGCGGGATGGTGCTGATTTGCTGTGGCCGCTGAGCTTGTTTCGGGAGGCTTTTGATACTGAGGTAATTTCACTGTTGACTGAGTTGCACTCTCTGGATGCTGAAAAAAAGGATCGTGCGATCGCATCTCGGCAACTTAGAGATTTTGTCGATCGAGTTTGGGAAGCTTTTCCCAGTGCTTTTCATTAAGCAGGTATCTGGCGTTTTGTCTATTAGTCCGCCAGGGGTTTAAAACCCCTGTCTAATAGCTAAAGCCCTCTTGCATAAGACTCATATCCTCTTGATTCTTCAGTCCGCGTAGGCGGACTTCGTTTGTCTAGAAGCGATTTCAATCGCCCAATTTTCTTTTCGCTTTTCGCGGACTATTATACTTTATTAAACCCAATAATGTCTAAGCGATGTCGGATTTCAACTTCTCAAATAATGAAGCAAGTACCCACTCAATTAGTGGCTACCTAGTCCAATTTTACCACCATTTTACCCACATTTTTGCCTTCAAAAAGACCGATGAACGCATCCACCGCTCGCTCGATTCCTACCACCACTGTTTCCTTGTTCTTCAGTTTGCCAGCTTGGAAATAGCCGCCCACTTCTTGTTCAAATTCACTCTGGCGATCGAGCCAATCCCTAACGATTAGCCCTTTCATCGTCAAGCGTTTGCCAATCATATTAAATAGATTGGAAGGGCCAGGCTGGGGCTTTTCATCGTTATAACCGGAGATGCTGCCACAAGCGATAATCCGGCCATGTACCCGTAATGCCGAGAGCGCCGCTTCCAGCGTTTCGCCTCCTACATTATCGAAATAGACATCAATTCCGTCCGGTGCTGCCTGATTCAGTTGTTCGAGGACAGGGCCGGCCTTGTAATCGAAGGCGCTATCAAATCCGCATTCTTCCCGCAGAAACTTGATTTTTTCCATTGATCCAGCAGACCCGATGACACGGCATCCGCGCAATGAAGCCAGTTGTCCGGCGACATTTCCCACCGCGCCTGCTGCTCCCGAAACAAAAATAACATCGCCGGCTTTGACTTCTACCAAATTCAACCCAACCCAAGCAGTCATACCTGTCATGCCGAGGGCACCGAGGTAAACTGAGGGCGGTTGAATATCGCGGCTAACCTGATGCAAATCTTTTGGTGCAGCTATGAAGTATTCCCGCCAGCCATAGTTGGAAGTCACAACATCACCCGGCTTGAATTCCAGGGCACGAGACTCGATGACCTCACCGACCGCGCCGCCTTCGAGTGCTTTTCCTAACGCGAAGGATGGAACATAGGATTTCCCCTCGTTCATGCGACCGCGCATATATGGATCTACCGAAATGTAGAGATTGCGAACGAGCACTTGCCCATCTTGAAGTGACTCTAGTTTGGTCTCGGCGATCGCAAAGTTATCTGCGGTAGGAATCCCCTTGGGGCGAGAGACTAGCTGAATCTCGCGGCTCACGATCTCTGTCATAATTTTCTCCTTATTGGGTAGATTTTATTTACTAAAGGCATGGATGCCAAACATCACTCGCGCCAAATCCTAACGATTGACCGTACTCATATCGGGGTAGCGATCGCCCATGGCAATTCCTAATGGCAGCGCTTTGGCGATTTGCTCTAGTTCTGCTTGAGTCAGCGTCACAGCAGCAGCCGCAATGTTTTCTTCTAAATAGGTGCGACGTTTAGTGCCTGGAATTGGCACAATGTCTTCGCCCTGCGCCAAAACCCACGCTAGCGCCAACTGTCCGGCTTTGATACCCAATTCGGCTGCCATCTGCTCGATTTGCTCGACTAACTCCAGATTTTGCTGGAGATTCTCGGCTTGAAAGCGAGGATATCGCCCTGCCCGATAGTCTCCCTCAGATAATGTGTCAAGGCTCTTGATTTTGCCTGTGAGAAACCCACGCCCCAGAGGGCTATAAGGCACAAATCCAATCCCTAGCTCTCGGCAAGTGGGCAAAATCTCAGATTCTGGCTCCCGACTCCAGAGCGAATATTCAGTTTGGAGTGCGGAAATAGGATGCACTGCCATTGCACGGCGAATCGTGGCGCTCGCGGCTTCGGAAAGGCCAAGGTAGCGAACTTTCCCGGCTTGGACGAGCTGCGCCATTGCGCCTACGGTTTCTTCGATGGGAGTGTTGGGATCGACTCGGTGCTGATAGTAAAGATCGATCGTATCTACGCCCAGGCGTTTGAGACTGGCATCACAGCAAGAGCGGACATATTCGGGTTTGCCATTGACGCCCTTAAAGCTGCCGTCGCTACCGCGCACATTGCCAAACTTCGTGGCAATAATGACTCGATCTCGACAGTCTTTAATCGCTTTGCCGACCAACTCTTCATTGTGACCGACACCATACATATCAGCCGTATCGAGCAAAGTCACGCCTAACTCTAAGGCGCGATGAATAGTGGCGATCGATTCTGACTCATCGGTTGTCCCGTAGAACTCGGACATCCCCATACAGCCCAGTCCTAACTCTGAAACTACTAATCCTTGATTGCCGAGTTTTCGCTGTTTCATGATTTTTTCCTATTAGTCTAAAGTTCTTGACGTGTCGGACGGAGGATGATTTCATTCACATCAAAATTACCGGGCTGCTAAATGACATAGGCGATCGCACGGCCTATGGCATCTGCATCAATGGCATCGCATAAAGTTCATTCATGCTAGAACGTTTGAGGTATCTCGGTTCTTAGCGACTGCTGACTCCATCAGTCGTGCGTCCGCTCATTTCACTGCGTCGATGCGGTAGATTGCGATCGCTTCTGAACGTCCCTGAGCATCAATCCAGGTTCGATTGATAGCAGGTGACAGCGTGGGATTGCGTTCTTTGATCGAGTGCATTGCCCGATCGATATCTTCCTGGAGGCGGGAGGCTCGACCATTCACGATCACGCTGCGCCAATGAAGCGGCTCGCGTATTTCTTCAACCTGCAAACAAATTTCTGGATTTGCATCAAGCTCGTGAGTCTTCATGCCTTCGGTTGTAAACAGGTAAATGTCCGAATTTTCGAGATAATAATGCATTGGCATCACGTAGGGTTTGCCTTCGTGTATGCAGCCTAGATGACCGTATCATACTTGATGTAGCAGCTCCTGTATTTCTTGTGAACTCATTTCATCAATATCTAACATTACTATTCTCTTAAAAATTCAGTTGATTGGTAGTATTGAACAGAAATAATCCCGGCTTTACATCTGTCGTTAGATGGAGTCGATATGTGAAAGTCAATGTTCCGAGTCAATAGCCTGTTGAGAAAACGAGCGCCTCACAAATCTTCTGCCCGCTTAATTGATGCTTTTTTACCTGCAGCTACGCTAGCAACAACCAAATAGGCCGTGACTAGGGCGATCTACTCGGTGAGTTTCACCAAGCAAAATTGCCGAAGCCAGAATCGTCAAAAATGGTTGCAACAACTGAATTTGACCTACCTGTGCAACTTCACCCATTGCCCTACCATGATACCAGGCAAGAAATGCGATAAATTGACTAAAAATACTCACATAAGCCAAACCCAAGCCGGCGCTCGGTGAAGCTATTAACTCTTGTTTTTAAACAACAAAAATTGTGGGTAAAACCTAGAAATAATCGACAATCACCAATGCCCAACCAATAACTTGCCACCCACCTAAAACCTTAGCTAGTCGCCCACCTTCAGCATAGCCAAAATCAGCAGCAATTATCGAACCCAATAGCGCTAAATCTCCGAGCTGAAGCTGTCGAGCACCGCTAATAATTCCAAAAAAAATAACCGTTATACTACCGACAATACTAGCAATCCAAAAAGTGAAATCATGGCGATCGCCACCACCAACACCCCTATTTTTGGGAAACTAAACCCAGACCAAAACCTCAACACCCTCGCCATGCCCAAAATTCCTGAGTGCCATCGCTGTCTCCTCTTTGCCCGCAACCCATACCTCATCTGTGCCGTGCATCCCACAGACCCTAACACTAATACTAAAATACAGCGTGGGAAAGCTCTTCGGGCTTGAGATTGTTGTGAATAACTTTACCGTCGCGGAACCAGACAACGCGGCGGGTTTGGCGCGCCACTTCCGGTTCGTGCGTTACCATAACAACAGTCATGCCGCTTTCGTTGAATTCTGTAAAAATATCCATTACTTCTTGAGTAGTTTTTGTATCCAATGCACCTGTAGGTTCATCAGCCAGCAACAACACGGGACGGTTGACAATAGCCCTGGCAATGGCTACGCGCTGCTGCTGTCCTCCTGATAGTTGATTTGGTCTGTTTTGCAGCCGACTTTCCAAACCTACTTTCGTTAAAGCATCTACTCCCCGTTCGCGTCTTTCTGCTGCGGGAATGCCGGCATAAACCATCGGTAACATGACATTTTCTAAGGCTGTCAATTGAGGCAATAGGTGAAATTGTTGGAAGACAAAACCTAATTTTAAATTGCGAATTCCGGCTAATTCTGCTTCGGGCATTTGGGCGACATCTACGCCGTCTAAGTAGTAACTGCCGCTCGTAGGTCGATCGAGACAGCCGATAATATTCATAGCTGTAGATTTGCCGGAACCCGATGCGCCCATAATCGAGCAATATTCTCCTTGTCTTACGGTCAAGCTGACGCCGTTTAAGGCGCGAACTTCCAGGTCGCCAATCCCGTAAACTTTTGTTACCTCTTCCAGACCGACAACAACGGGCTTTGAGAGGACTTGCGGGTCGAGGTCTTGGTATGTATCGGTTTGTAGTTCAGGCATTTTTTTTTCTGTGCGATCGACACAACTAACTACTAAGCTAACACTTCTCATCGGTTTTGGCGATCGGGGTGACGGCTGTTTCGATGCTAATGAACAGAAAATCTATATTCAAATCAAAGTGAATACTTTGACACCAACTGGGAGGTAAAGTCGGAGTGGAAACAAAAATCGGCGTTGCTGAATGGGGTATAAAATTTGTAGGGAAATCCCCCCGTGATTGCCCCACCGCTGACGGTGTAAGGACTTAGAATTATCCCTACAGACAAAATCCTACATAAATTCAGCAGAGCCAAAAAATCTAGGACTTACGCATTGACAAAAAATATCATCTATGTATTCTAGACGATACCATCACTGAATCGGTTTGCCAAAATAT
>NZ_JAUBPT010000180.1:0-15553 GCF_036700905.1 Microcoleus sp. S13_C3
TGGCAAACCGATTCAGTCATGGCATTGTCTAGAATACATAGATGATATTTTTTGTCAATGCGTAAGTCCTATAATTGTAGGGAAACGGCACTGCCGTTTCCTGATTTCGGGTAATATTAATTCCGATGCCACCGATCGCAACTAACAATTAACTACCAACTGCTGCTAATTGATTATTTCCTGTGACTAGAGGCGATACTTCCTGGCGAATGGGAATCTCGATGACAAACTCTGCACCTTCCCCAGGCGTGGAAATACACTGCAATTTGCCTCGGTGTTTTTCAACTATAATCTGATAGCTGATTGACAGTCCCAAGCCTGTGCCTTTGCCGACTGGTTTTGTAGTAAAAAATGGGTCGAACAACTTGCCAATAACTTCTTGATTGATTCCCATGCCGTTGTCGGCAATCCGAATTTTTACTGTCTCGGAATCCGCACTTGTGCTAATCCGAATTCGGTTGTGACGAGCATATATTTCTTTTGAAGAATGAGTGCTGTTGTACTCTTCGAGGGCGTCGATCGCATTTACTAAAAGATTCATAAATACTTGATTGAGCTGACCTACATAGCACTCGATTTTTGGAAAATTGCCGTATTCTTTGATAATCTCAATAGCGGGACGAAGTACATTAGCTTTAATCCGGTGCTGCAAAATTAGCAAAGTGCTTTCGATTCCTTCGTGAATATCTACTCGCTTCATCTGCGATTCGTCGAGTCTGGAAAAGTTGCGTAAGGATACAACTAAGTCGCGGATGCGATCGGCTCCTACTTTCATAGATTCCAAAATCTTCGTAAAGTCTTCCATTAAGTAATCAACTTCAATATCTTCTGCTGCTTCTACAATTTCTGGGACGGGATTTGGGTATTTTTCCTGGTAAAGGTGGAGCAAACCGAGCAAGTCTGTGGCGTATTCCTTGGCGTGGGTGATGTTGCCGTAGATGAAGTTAATGGGATTGTTAATTTCGTGGGCGACGCCGGCGACTAGCTGGCCGAGAGAAGAGATTTTTTCGGTTTGGATTAGTTGAGTTTGAGCTTGGTGCAACTCTTGGACAGCTTTTTCGAGCTCGGCTGCTTGCGATCGATACTGTCCCTCGGACTGCTTGAGTGCTTCCAAAACTTGGACTCGATCGCTAATGTCGGTGTGAGTTCCCACCCATTCGCGAATGCTGCCGTCGGCTGCCAAAAGGGGGACGCCCCGCACCCAGAAGTGTCTGTAGCTGCCGTCGGCGGCCCGCAAGCGGTGCTCGACTTCGTAGAGACTTTTTGTTTCTATGGCCCCCATCCAAGCTTGTATTGTGCGATCGCGGTCTTCTGGGTGCACTGCTTCTATCCAGTTGTCCTTCTCTTTCCAACTCATGCCCGTATAAGCTATCCAATCAGGCTGAGGCTTGTCGAAGATTCCGCTAGCGTTGGTCGTCCAAACCATCTGTGCGGTGGCCATTGCCAGCGATCGGTATCTTTCCTCGCTCAGACGCACAGATTCTTCGGCTTGGCGGCTGGCTGTCACGTCGCGCAAAATAGTTGTGAATATGATTTCGCCTGCCACTTCGAGTTTGGAAATAGAAACTTCGGCGGGAAATTCCGTACCATCTCGGCGGCGGGCGAAAATTTCTTTGCGGTTGCCCATTTTTCGGGCTTGTTTAACGCCACCGCCGAAATTGCTGACGAGGTGACTATGATCCGTGGCAAAAGCTTTGGGCAACAGCAGGCTCAGGGATTGCCCGATCGCCTCTGCTGCACTCCACCCGAAAATCCGTTCTGCACCTTGGTTGAACAGGATAATTTTTTGGTCAGCATCCACAGAAATAATCGCGTCCTCGGCAATTTCTAAAATGCCGGCGAAACGAGCTTGTGACAGTTGCAGCGCCTGTTCAGCTTGTTTGCGATCGCTGATGTCGCGGGCGATCGTCGAAATGTATGCGAGTTTGCCGTCCGGTGCGGAGTGGGAGATGATAACTTGGCTGATGGGAATTTCGAGTCCCGATGCTGACACGAAGGCTGTTTCTCCACTCCAAAAGCCCTCGGAAACAGCGGTGGCGATCGCTTGATTCAAATTGCTGCGGCCTGACGCTGGCGTGAATTCTGCAACTTGTCGCTTGGATATATCTTCGTTTTCGCCTATACCCACCATTTTTCTGCCTGCTTTGTTGATGTAAATCGGGCGTCCTTCGAGGTTGGAGATACCTACAAAATCCGGGGTCGCTTCCAGAATTGCTGCCAGACTTCTGTTGGCGATTTCGGCTTGTTTACTCTCAGTAATATCCCGCGCGATGCTAACTATACCGCTGATATTTCCTTGCCCGTCCCGGTAAGCGCTTTTTGTAGAAAGAAATGTCCGCAAATTGCCTTTAACTGGCAGTTCTTCTTCGATCGCTTGCGTTGTTCCCGCTGTCATAATTGGGCGATCTGTTTTCCTAATATTGCCCGCAATTTCCGGCGGAAATAACTCGCTGTCATCTCTGCCGATAATGTCGTCTACAGACTTGCCAATTATACTGGCTCCCGCAGCATTAAGCATTAGGTAACGGCCCTCAATATCTTTGACAAATAGGGCTGCCGACGTACTGTTGATGACTGCCAGCAACAGGTTGTAGTTTTTTTGAAGCGCCTGCTTTGTTGTTTGAGAGTCGAAAATTTGCTGCTGCAATTGCTCGTTGGTGATTTGCAGTTGGATAGTCCGTTTTTCAACTTGATTTTCTAAGTCTAATTTAGCTTTCCTCAGTCCCAGTTCCGCTCGATAGCGCTTCCGGTCTGCGCTGCAGAGAGTTTTTGCATTCTGCCAAATCAGGACAGTAAAAATAATCACGTTCAATACACTTAACAGCGATATCCCTACCTCCGGCGTGTAGGCTTGTAACCGTTCTCCCAATAGGATGAAATAACCGACTAAAGGCGGGATAATGATTGCCCGTGGCAACAAGCGCCTCGCCATGATGCCGCCCGCGCGATCGCTCGTCATTACTGATATCAATCCTCGCTCTGGACTGGCAAATAAAATGCCGAAGCTCAGCAACATAAATGCTGCGGCAGTGTGCAAAGCCATGCCGGTATTTTTGCCAATTTGGTAAAATAAAGCTTTGTCGTAGAAATAGCCTATCAAACCCGTAAATGCAATTAAAAATGCACAACAGCTTAAGATTTGAATCCGCAAGTATTTAGGCCGACGTTCTGACAGCAGCAGCAGCGCTGTTCCCAGCAATAAAAAAGCACCAGCAGTATTCGGTGCCATGCGTCCTGGTGTTCCGGGGGTTGTCAACCTGTAACTTTCTTTAAATAGCAGTTGGTCGATGCCTAAGTCTAAATTAAAGCTATATTGAACTAGGGTTAATAGGCTAATTAATATAATTAAAAATGAGGAACCCACAATTAAATTTTTGTAATTTTTGTGAGGCTTTCTTGCTGTTAATTTGGCGCGCCGGATCTGTTGGATGAATAGAGAAAACCCGCCCAAAATAAAGCATACCGCAGTATTGGCTTTCATCGTCACGAGTCCGGGCAGAATGCTTTTTAACATTTGCAGATCGAAGATCCAACCCAAAATGACTATACAGCCGATCGCCATTACTGCAATACTCGCTTTTTTGGAAAAAGACTGGACAGCAGCCATTCGGGTTGAGGGCGTTTGCAGTTGTGCTCGTTCAAAAACTTCCAATTTCTCGCTCCCTCCAATTATTTGGTTTCTACGTATTCAAGGTAACAATAAACACTCTAGTGATATTGTTGCCCGCTATACAAAGCTGCTTAAAATTTTCTCAAAGCTGCTAACCATAAAATATGAATTATTTTATCTAACTTTAGAGAGAACGTCAAATAAAGGTTGAAGGCTCTTATGTAGAAGGCATTCGGCAGAATTAAATATTTTTTTTGCTGGCAAAATTTAAAAAAATTCCTTGTTCCTGGTTCCTTGTCCCTTCGATTTCGGAAATTGGGGCCCGATTCATCGGCAAGACGAAGTGTTATTACTCAGTACATCGAGGGATAATGGTAGCGGAGGAATCACTCTGCAGCAAGATCACTCGCATTGTAAACCGGCTGCTGTGGCTGTGGAAAATGCGATCGGCAAAAAAGTTACGCTAAACTGTTCTTTAAAAGACTTGACAATATACACTAAATCGCTTTTTTTTTACTTAAAAACTCTTACTACAATCCTCAATCTTATACCAATTATTAAAAGTAGCAGAGCCCGGTAAGGACACGGCATTGCCGTGTCCCTAAAGACGATCGCATACAATCGTGTTGAGTTTGGTTCCTCAACTAATGACAACAGTCAACTGACAACAGTCAACTGACAACAGTCAACTGACAACAGTCAACTGACAACAGTCAACAGTCAACTGACAACAGTCAACTGACAACAGTCAACTGACAACAGTCAACTGACAACAGTCAACAGTCAACAGTCAACTGACAACAGTCAACTGACAACAGTCAACTAACTCCCAACTTTTGAAGTGCTTCCAAAGCTTCGGTTGCTGACGGGTAACGCTGGGGGAAAGCGTACAGTACCATCTTGTCTAAAACGCGAGCCAACTCCGGGGTGACAGTTGCATTTTTCTGCCAGATGAGATTCCCTAAATTATCAACTCTGAGTTGTTTCGGGCGCATCCCTGTCAAGGCTTGAATCCCGATGAGCCCGACAGCATAGATGTCGCTGCACAATTTCGGGGAACCGATGGCTTGTTCGGGAGGAATATAATCTTGCTGAGTCCCACCGCGCGATTTCGTTTGACCGATGCTGTTTGGTGAAGTGTTGATTTCTTTAACGGCCCCAAAGTCAATTAATACAATCTTGCCATCTGATGTCCGCCTGATTAAGTTTTGAGGGTGAACGTCGCGGTGAATTACATCTTGTTTGTGAACAAAAACAAGCACTTCCAAGATATCTTTCAACAAAGCGATAACCTGATGTTCTTCCCAAGGTTGACCGTCGATTAGCTCTTGATACAGCGGTTGCCCTTCGATGAATTGATAGACTAAATAAAAATATCCATCTTCTTCAAAGCGAGCTAACAATTCTGGTATCCGATCGTGCTGGCCCAATCGATATAAAACGCGCGTTTCTCGATCGAATAGCTGGCTGGTTCTCTCACACTGCCTTTTCAGGCGCTTGACGAGGCACAAAGGTCGATCGGGCAAATTTTCATCTTCAGCCAGATAGGTATCGCTGTACTCGGTGCTGACCAAATGTTCTCTGATTCGGTAACGCATCCGCAACAGCTTTTGCAAGATCGGATCGACAGATTTAGCGGGTTGTGTGCCTTGTACAGCTCTCATGATACAGTCCCAAAGATTGGCTCCGACTACTCTTTCTTCTTGACCGAGAATTTCTGCTTGTCTCAGTACCTTTGTCAGTTCTTTCCACAAGTTGTAGCCGACATACCGCCCCAGGTAGCCCACTGTGTACCCGCGGGCGATCGGATCATTTTGCTGAATTTCTTGGTACGTCAAACCCCCTACAACGCCTCGAATTATCGACTGTTGCAACCGACTCAGGTGTTTTTCCGTTTGTTCGTATACCAGATTGTCCAAAAAAATTATTGCTTCTTCTACCGTCATAGCTTCATATTTTAAGTGATTTGTACAGGAGCCACGCATTTTTATATCCCTAGATTCCTGTTATATATGATTTCTCTTAAATTTGCTAGATTGTCTACTCATTGAAATATATTTTTACCAATATGACTTTTATGACTTTATGTTATGAATTTTATGAATTGACGTTTTAAGTAGTTACTGGTACTATCTCAAATACAACTTTTAACTAGAGAGTACATTGCCAAATTAGGGTCTCGCAGATTCGGCTTTACAACTCCAAACATCAGAAACGACTGTTGTCAACTAATAGGTAAATTAATCATGTCTATCTTCAGTACCGCAACCAGCTTCCCTGTCGGCGAAGGGCCGAGTGACGTTGTTGTAGCAGATTTTAACAAAGACGGTAAGCCAGATATCGCCACAGCGAATCAAGGAACTAACAACATCTCGATTCTGTTGGGGACAGGCACTGGCAGCTTTGGCACTGCCAACAACTTTAACATCGGCTTTAGGCCCATAAGTCTGGCATTAGGGGACTTTAACAGCGACGGCAACCTCGACATAGCTTCTGTAAAGAGGGACAGCGCAGATGTAGGTCAAGTAGCCATCCTGTTGGGAAATGGCACAGGTAGCTTTGGCACTCCCACGAACTTTGATACGGGGGAAGCTGATGGGAAGTCAGATTTTGGCCGTGGTGTTGGTGTGGGTGACTTTAACAGCGACGGCAAGCTAGATTTACTTACGATAGGCAATAACAATCTATCGATCCTGTTAGGAACTGGTACAGGCAGCTTTGGGGAGCCTACTAACCTTAATTTTAATGGGTCGAATTCGCGGTTTTTCGCCGTGGAAGACTTTAATGCTGACGGCAAGCTCGACTTAGCTTTCATAGACTCTTCTGATAATGTATCGATCCTGTTGGGGACAGGGACAGGCAGCTTTGGGACTCCTACTAAATTTAAGGCGGGGAACGATCCGATCGGGCTCGCCACAGGGGACTTCAATGGGGATAACAAGCCAGATTTAGCTGTAACAAACATCGGCGAATCTAAAAACGTATCAATCCTGTTGGGGACAGGGAAAGGCAGCTTTGGGGCTCCCACTAACTTTAATGCGGGGGACTTTCCCAATAGCGTTGCTGTTGGGGACTTTAACAGCGATAACAAATCAGACTTAGCTGTGACGAACGATGATGGTATCTCCATTTTGTTGGGAAATGGTGCGGGCAGTTTTGGTGCGCCCGCCAACTTTTCGGCTGGGGAATATCCCTTTATCATTGCTGTTGGGGACTTTAATGCTGATGGCCTGACAGACTTAACTACGACAAACGATACTGAAGAATCTAGCAACGTCTCGGTTTTGCTCAACAACAACAATACGCCTGTAGTGAATTTTGGTGCTGCTACCTACAGCGGCAGAGAAGGAAACGCGAATAGGGTTGTTGATATTCCGGTGACAATCAGCAGCAGTCCCGTCAAAGATTTGACAGTCCCGATCGTAATTGACTCTAGCAGCACAGCCACCCAAAATTCAGACTACACTTTTTCACCTGCCACTGTCACATTCCGTGCAGGTACTAACACTCTCACTCAGAATGTTGCTGTCACTATCAAAGCTGACAATATCGCAGAAAACGCCGAAACAGCGGTGTTCAACTTTGGCACGATTACTGATGGGATTGCAGGTAAAACAAATCAAGCAAAATTGACGATCGCAGCTAATGATACTAATGCCATAGCTTACGCCATTGCTACTGATACTGCCAGTATGACCGAACGCAACATTATCACTACTCCCGTTACTTTTACCGTGACTCGCAGTGGAGGTATCAATGCTGCCAGCAGTGTAAATTACGCAATAGGAGGAACTGCTACAAATAGCAGCGATTACAACAATATCGGTGGCACTTCTGGAGCAACTGCTACTACTGGCCAGATTGATTTTGCTGCGGGTCAGAAATCGAAAACGATTACTCTCAATGTGTTAGGCGACACCATAATTGAAGCAGATGAAACTATTGCTGTCACCCTGTCAAATCCCACAGGTCCAGGGGTAACACCAACTATTACCACTGAAACGGCTACTACTACTATCAAAAATAATGATTTGGCCGGCTTTAGGGTTAATCGAAAAGCGGTATCAACAACAGAATCTGGTGGCAAAGCAGAATTTACGGTCAAATTAAAGGCTGCACCAACTGCTGACGTTACCATCGGCTTGAGTAGTTCCAATACAGGGGAGGGAACTGTTTCGACGAATAGCTTAACTTTCACTCCCGCTAACTACAATAAACCGCAAACAGTAACGGTGACTGGTGTTGACGATTTGGTAGTTGATGGCAATATTGATTACAAAATTGTCACGGCGGCTGCTGTCAGCACCGATCCTAATTACAATAACCTTAATCCTAATGATGTCACCGTCACCAACAGTGACAATGAAACTTGGGGAATTACGGTTAATTCGACTGAGGGATTAACTACTGACGAAGATGGGAACACTGCCAACTTTGATATAGTCCTGAATACCAAACCAACTGCTAACGTGACTATCGGTTTGAAAAGTGACAATGTTGCCGAAGGAACAGTTTCGACTAATAGTTTAACATTTACTCCTATTAACTGGAATACACCGCAAGAGGTAACAGTAACTGGGGTTGACGATCGCATTGGTGATGGTGATATTGACTACACAATTGTCACGGGTACTACTGTTAGTACCGATCCGAAATATAACAACCGAA
Source organism: Microcoleus sp. S13_C3 (assembly GCF_036700905.1). Taxonomy (NCBI): domain Bacteria; kingdom Bacillati; phylum Cyanobacteriota; class Cyanophyceae; order Oscillatoriales; family Microcoleaceae; genus Microcoleus; species Microcoleus sp. S13_C3. The sequence goes on from NZ_JAUBPT010000180.1 coordinate 8,279, forward strand.
ATGTAGCGGATGTTAGCATTACTAATGAGGACAATGATACGGCTGGTGTTTCTGTTAGTCTTACCGAAACGGAAGTTACAGAAGGCGGCGCGAATGGCAGTTACCAGCTCAAATTAAAGTCGCAGCCAACAGCCCCCGTTACCATCACTCTCACAACCAATAATCAGATTCAGCCGATCGCCCCTGTGACTTTCACTCCAAATAATTGGAATGTTGCTCAAACCGTTACGGTAAAAGCTGTTGACGATACAGTTGCCCAAGGTACAGACAGCGCTAATATTACTCACACTGCAACCAGCACTGATGCTAAGTATAACGAAATTTCGGTGCCAGGGGTGATAGTGGCGATCGACGATAACGACACTACGCCGACACCGACGCCGACACCGACGCCAACGCCGAAACCAACGCCGACGCCAGTTACGCCGACACCAACGCCGACGCCAGTGACGCCAGTGACGCCGACACCAGTGACGCCAGTCACCCCGACGCCAGTGACGCCGACGCCAGTCACCCCGACGCCTGCAGAAGTGACGCCGACGCCTGCAGAAGTGACGCCGACACCAGTGACGCCAGTGACGCCGACACTAGGGACGCCCCCACTGATACTTGCAACTCCAGACATTATTATTAATGTACCACTGGGATTCTTAGTCACTTGGGAAGCAGGTGGCACAGCCAAATTCACTGTCAAACTCAACAGCCCACCTACTGCTGATGTGAGTATTACTTTTAGTACCAATAATGCGAGAGAAGGAGTAATTGACAGGCCAACTGTTACCTTCAATTCTACTAATTGGTATGAAATCCAGATGGTGAGCGTAAGAGGCGTTGATGATTTTGTATTTGATGGAGAGCAAAATTACATGATTATTGCCGACCCTGCTGTTAGCGCCGATCCCAATTACTCCGGGTTAACTACATCAATTGTTTACGCTTACAATACTGACGATGACGATCCTCTTCTTGAGACGAGCGTTAGTATAGGCTGCGTTATTGATGGTTACATCTCCGGTGCAACCATCTTCCTAGATGCTAACAAAAATGGCATTAAAGATAGTAACGAACCATCAACTACTACTGACTTTAACGGTGAATATCAGCTCGATATTCCCTTGGAGACTTTCGACAAAAATAAAAATGGGAAAATCGATGCAGATGAAGGCAATTTAGTAGCTTTTGGCGGGACGGATACTGCGACAGGTTTGCCGCTGGAAATGCCTCTTTCTGCACCTGCGGATGCTAATGTTGTCACTTTGTTAACCAGTTTGGTAACTGATTTGATGGCTGGGGGAATGACGCAGAGTGAAGCCGAGTCAAAAGTTAAATCTACTCTGTCTATTCCTGCGGGAGTTGACTTGAGCGACTTAGATCCGATCGCCTCTACAGCAAAAAATGAGCCTGGGGGCGTTGAAACTCTAGTCGCCATGACAAAAGTCCACAACGTCATCACCCAAACCAGCAGCCTCATAGACGGTGCATCTACGGCGGACAATGCTGCGATCGTCAAAGCTGTTGTCGGGGCAATTAACAGTAAAATTAAATCCGGTGGTTCCCTGGATTTGAGCGATGCGGCACAGGTAGAAAGCATTATCGAGCAATCTGTTGCCAAGGTCAAAGAAATTGACACCAATCTCAACACTGAAAAACTTTCCCAAATTTCCCCGGAAGCTGCGAAGGTAATGGCTGAGGCAAATCAAAGCACGGATAAAGTTAAATCTAACTTTTTGCCTGAGTTTATTCCCTCGGAAATTGCCAAAGTCCAAAAGGTGACATTAGGTGAAAGTTCGATCGCCCTCGAAGAAGCGGCGGCTGGCACAAAACCAATCGCACAGGTAGTTTCCGAAAATACGGGCGAATTTTTAACGGCCAAAATTCAAGGTAATCCAGCACCTTCTCAACCTGCTGTTCCGGTTGTACAAGGTGATGTGGAACTTGTCAATAATTCTCCTGAAATTCTCGGTGATGAGGGCAAAAATCTTGTCGGTACTGATGATAGCGATACTTTAATCGGCGGCAGCGGTAACGATTTTATCAGTGCCAGAAAAGCTAGTGATTCCCTCGATGGTGGCAGCGGTAATGACAGCATTTACGGTGGCCGGGGACTAGATACGCTGACAGGTGGCAGTGGATCTGATATCCTATTTGGAGGCCGCGGTGCTGACAGTTTGGACGGCGGTGCAGGCAATGATAGTTTGTACGGCGGTAAGGGCAATGATACTTTGCTTGGCGGTTTGGGTGATGATTTTCTCAGCGGTGAAAATGGCGATGATTTTCTGACAGGAGGTAGCGGGATCGATCGCTTTTTGTTAACTCCAGGTGGCGGCTCGGATACGGTGCTTGATTTTGAGGTGGGTATCGATAAATTTGCGATCGATAACGGTTTGACTTTCCAGCAGTTAGAAATTAGTCAAACTGCGGGAGGAACGCTGCTGAAAGTTGCCTCAACTAATCAAGTTTTGGCAACAGTCACTGGGTTGAATAGTTCGATTACTGAATCGGATTTTGTGTTGCTTTAGATCCAACTCCAGCGTAGAGGCAATCCTGTGATTGCCCTTCTAAATGAGGTAGGCACTAAAAACGAATCATTTGTTCAATCACTTTTACTGGGAGGAGCATCATGTTTAAATTTGGAAAAATGACCCTAGTATTCATCACCGCATCTGTTGCTGTTTTGCAGCCAGCTTTTTCAGCTAGCGCCCAAGAAACCAGCAGCGAGTTCAGGCAACTGCAAACCTTATTAGAAGCTAAGAAATGGGACGACGCCGATCGCGAAACCGTCTCTTTACTCCGCAACAACCCCACGTCTTGTCCTAACCTCCGCGCGATCGACCAATTGTGGATGCAACACAGCAATAATAAATACGGCTTCACTCCGCAGTTAGAGATTTGGCAACAGACGGGGAAGGGTTTAAATTGTCAAACTTGCGAAGAAGAAATTAAAGAATTTAGCAGAAAGGTAGGATGGAAACTTGACTCGCGAGACATTCCTCTGCTAGGGGATTTTCCCGCTCAGTACCCAACTGTTGCTGCATTAGGTTGGCAAAGCTACGTTGGTAGAGATACAAGTTTTTTTGGCGATCGGCGTAATACATGGCAAGCGTCGAAAGTTCAAGGTCATAACTTGTTCTCTACTTTTGCTAATTGCGGCAAGTAATATCAAATCCGTTAGCATCGGAATAGTAAATTCCAGTTCACTGTTCACTGTTGACTGTTCACTGTCAACAGTGAACAGTGAACCGTCAACCGTCAACCGTCAACATCATTCCGGTGTAACCGGAAATGATATAAGTAGACAAACCTAAAAAAACAGAATACTCAGATACCCGACTTCTTAAAGAAGTCGGGTATCTAAAGCGCGAGGTCGTTTTACGTTCTTTTGCTTTCATACTTCTGCTTCTTTTAAAAAGCTGGTTTTGCTGAATACAGGTATGAATTTAAAATTTCCCAATTGCTATGGGCCAAGTATGGTGAGTTTTGTAACGTTGGAGAAAAGTTTATTCATACCGTAAATCAGCAACGCCATTTATAGAACACAGGCAAGATGTCTGTTCCACAAATATAGAATAAGAAATAACAATCAACAGTCAACAGTCAACAGTCAACAGTCAGCTACTTAATCTTATTTACATAGCCCCACAAACTATAATCGCGACTCAGCCAACCCCGGAAAAAAGCCATCTGAGTCGGATCTTCTTGCACCCGTTTGTAGCGGTAAATAATTCGTTCATTAATCATTTGCAGGGCGGTATTTCTGTTATTTGCCCCTTTCAGCGCTTCCTTGGTGCGCGGGTCAAAAACTCCCGTTTGCGGCAATCCTAATGCTTGCTGAAGAAAGGTAATTGAGTTATTAATACCGAAATTAACGGCGGTGTCAAACATGACGATCGCCAAAGCCGGCTGCATCGTGCCCGAAAGGCTAGAATCCCAGTAATATTTATAAATTTCTAGGAGCTCTGCTTCCGACATCTGCGTCACGTCTAGGGGCGGAAGCCCACGACTGTAGCGGTAGGCGTTGTATTCCGTTTGCAAGACGCCCCGATAAGTTCTGCCGCCCTTATCGGCTGGGTGATTGCTGAATCCACCTTCAAAATATAGGGTGAAATAAAGAGCAGTTTGAAATAATTTTTGCGTAAAGCTGGCTGTCTGCTGCTGCTGTGCGAAAGTCTTTTGGGCAAAGGGTAAGGGGATTGCTAAGGTTAACAAGAGTATCCCCAGCAGGAGGTTTGGTTTCCACTTGATGTTATGTTGGCGCTGTGTCGCTTGCTTGTCGCTCATAAATTCTCTGTGACGATCGCCCGTAGTTCCGCTAAAACTGCTACTCTGCAAAATAATATAGATTCAACCTTTAACTTGATAGCACAGATAGGCCGCAAAATGAATTCCGATTTTCGCAACCAATCCGAAACACCCCAATTAGAAGATGCAGCATCGCTGACAGTCGCTGCAGAAACCTATTACTCTCAAGGCAATTTAGCAGCAGCCGTCGCTGCTTGTCGCCGAGCTCTGGAATTGCAACCAGATTGGGCGGCGGCTTACGTGACAATGGGCAATGTGCAGCAAGCAAGCGGCCAAATTGAGGAAGCGATGCGGTTTTATTCCGAGGCGATCGCTCTGAATCCGGATTTTGCTGAGGCTTATGCTAATTTGGGGAGTATGCTCTACAAACAAGGGCTTTTGGTGGAGGCGGTTGTCAATTACTCCAAGGCGATCGAACTTAAACCAAATTTGGCTGCTGCTTACTGGAATTTGGCAGGGGCACTGAAGCAGCAGGGGCAGCAGGATGCAGCGGTAGCATACGAGCAAAAAGCTCTCGAACTCAATCCCCACCTTGCTGAGGTAGATTTTCACTTAAATTTAGGAGATAAATTAGCGCGGCAAGGGAAGTTAGATGAGGCGGTGGCTGCATGGCAGCGGGCGATCGCATTCAAACCCGATTTAGCCGAAGCATACTGTCAAATTGGCCGAGTTTTGCGCCACCAGGGCAAATTTAAAGACGCAATACCCAACCTTCAAAAAGCCCTAGAAATTAAACCGGATTTTATTGCTGCTCACCAAAATTTGTGCGACATCCTCATAGATACTAGCAATTTAGCTGCCGCGCGGCAAGCCGTACACCAATACAGCCAAATGTGTGCCGAAACCGATCCAATTATGACCGCGATTTACTTCATCAGCACCTATCAAGTGTCGGGATTAAATCAAATTGCGGGCGATCGATTTTTAGAGCTAGAGTCGTACTTGCAGCACAACTTAGAAACCGCTAACCCGGTGGAAATTAAATCGCTTTATGCAAACTTGTTATTCAGCACGCCCTATTTGCGAGATGACTTGGCAGCCAACTCAAAACTTGACAGATTAATTGCCCAAAAGTATATCGAACAATGTATTAAACCTAATTTTTCTCAACCCGCCAATTACAGTTTCAAACCAAGTGTCCCATCCCGCCCGTTAAAAATCGGCTTTTTGTCCAATCACTTTAGCCGCCATTCTGTAGGTTGGTGCAGCGCTGACATCATTCGCGAATTGTCTGACATCACACCCCATGTGTATTTGTACGCTTCCGAAAGAATTATTCCTGACGATCGCACTCAGCAATTTGAAAGTTTTGGCAAACTGACTTTTCCGACAACCTACCCGAACGGACTTGCCAATTCTGCCGAAATTATCGACAAAATTCAGCAAGATGAATTGGACGTTTTAGTTGATTTAGATTCTCTCAGCGTACCAGTTCACGCTGACATTCTCTACCAAAAACCAGCACCAGTTTGTGTTTCTTGGCTGGGATTTGACGCCCCTTACATATCGCCGGAAAATTACTTTCTTACAGACAGGCACTCGCACCCAGCAGGGCAAGAAAAATATTATGACGAGCAGCTAATTAGGATGCCTGATTCCTTTGTAGCGGTGTCCGGTTTTCAGAGATATGGAGTCGATCCCGTTGCATTGAGAAGGTCGCATCGGATCGGCTTGGATCAGATAGTTTACCTGTGCGTCAGTCCCGGCAGAAAATTCAATGGCGAGTTGGTAAAAGCACAAATTGCGATTCTCAAAGAAGTGCCGAACAGTATCTTAATTCACAAAGCTTTAGGCGATGCTGCGGTGTTTGAGGCTGCCTATCACCAAGCTTGCGAAGCTGAGAAAGTGAGCAAGCACCGAATTAAGTTTTTGCCGAGGTTTGCTACTGAGGAAGAACACAGAATTATCTATTTGCTGGCAGATGTTTTGTTAGATTCTTATCCTTACAACGGAGGAACTCAAACTTTAGAGGCTTTGTGGTCTAATTTGCCGGTGGTGACTCGCACAGGAGAGCAATTTTTGTCGAGAATGGGTTATTCGTTTTTGCAGGCATTAGGAATTGAAACAGGCGTGGCTTTGTCTTGGTCGGAATATGTGGAAGTGGGTGTAAAATTGGGCAAAGAACGTGAATTGAGAAATGCAATTAAAGCACAGTTGGTGAAATCTAAAGATCCAGCCAATTTGTCGCCGCTGTGGAATCCGAAAAAGTTTGCGGGTGATATGTATGCGGTCTTGGAAAAATTATGTAAAATAGGATAAATGCTGGCTAGTGACTACTAACTAATGACTACTGACTACTGACTACTGACTACTGACTACTGACTAATGACTACTGACTACTGACTACTGACTAATGACTACTGACTACTGACTACTGACTACTGACTAATGACTAATGACTAATGACTAATGACTTCAACATTGCCCACTATTAAGTTTTTAAAACAGCCGACTTCGGAAGCTTGGGTGCAACAGGCGATCGCCCATTTGGATACAATCTTATTAGACCATTCTCACTGCGAGCGGAAAGCGGCGGGAGTAGCGTTAAATTTAATGTTTCGCTACCCAGCCCGCGAAAAATTGGTGAGGATGCTAACGGCGATCGCCCGCGAAGAATTAGAGCATTTCGAGCAAGTCAACCAGCGGTTAGAACAGCGCGGCATTGCTTTAGGCCCTTTGGCCGCACCTCCCTACGGTGCCGGTTTGTCCGCCCAAATTCGCAAGCAGGAACCGGAGAGACTTTTGGATTCTTTGTTGGTTTCTGGTTTGATAGAAGCGCGCAGTCACGAACGGTTGGGGCTGCTGGGCGATCGCTGTCCCGACGCCCAATTAGCTAAGTTTTACCGCAGTTTGATGGCTTCGGAGGCTCGCCATTACGGTGTATATTGGATTTTGGCAAGGGAGCATCCCGATTTTGCAAATATACAAAAGTATGATAAGGTGCGCCGCTTTTGGGGAAAACCGACACTTAGCTTC
>NZ_JAUBPT010000181.1:0-15494 GCF_036700905.1 Microcoleus sp. S13_C3
GAGCGCAGTGAGTTGGAAACTCTCATGCTGCGTTCTTAGGGGAGGGGACAGAGGTGACTCTCGAACCTCACCCGACAATCTAGTAAAGCTCTTTCGATGTTGCTTTATATAGTGTGGCAATCCCTCAACTCTCTATCTCCCTCGCCGTTGGCATTGGTCATGCTTAGGTTTCGGTCTTGCCCTGCCTTTCATCCTGCCACTAAGCTGAGTACAGCTATAGTGGGGGAATTCCCGTGCCCGCGAGTTAAAAATAAGATCGTAAAATAGGAATACCTCAAGCTATTTATAATTTTTTATTGTTCTGTCCGCTCCGAAGGAGCGTGAATATTGCTACAGATGACAACAGACTCTTTCAACCTGTCTCTCCTAGAACGGGCGATCGCAGCGTCGAGCAACAGCATCCTCATCGCGGATGCTCGCAAGCCTGACACACCTATAATCTACTGCAATCCTGCTTTTGAGAAACTAACCGGTTACAGTACCCAAGAAGTTATTGGACGCAACTGCCGATTTTTGCAGGGCCCCGATACCGATCAGGCCGAATTAAATAAACTCCGCCGCAGCTTGCAAGCGGGAACGGAAATTCAGGTAGTTCTCAAAAATTATCGTAAAGACAAAAGTCCTTTTTGGAACGAATTAATGGTTTCCCCCATTCTCGACAATGACGGAGAATTAACTCATTTTATCGGAGTTCAGAACGATATTACCAAAAGAGTAGCAGCCGAAACAGCCAGGGAAGAAAGCGAAGAAAGATTGCGGGCTATCGCCCGCACGACTCCCGTTCCCCTGTTAATTACGCGCCAAGAAGACAGCGTAATTTTGTATGCAAATCCTGCCCTCGGAGAAAGTTTATGTTTGAGTTCCGAACAACTTGTAGGACGCAAAAAAATTGAACTTTATGCCAATATCAATGACCGCCGTCAATTGCTAGAATTAGTCAAACAAAACGGCTTTAGTGACAGCGAAAAAATCTGCCTCAAGAAAGCAAATGGCAGTTTTTTTTGGGTAAAAATGTCGATGCGAGCGATTAATTTTAATGGCGAAGCCGCAATTTTATCGGCATTTTACGATATTACCGATCGCGTAGAAGCAGAAACCGCACTACGGCAAAGCGAAGCGAGGTTTCAAAAACTAGCCGCCAACGTTCCGGGAATGATTTATCAATTTCAGTTAGCAGCAGACGGCACTATGTCATTCCCCTACGTCAGTTCCGGCTGCCGCGAACTCTGGGAATTAGAACCAGAGGTACTCCAAAACTCAGCTATTCCCGCGATCGAAATGATTCATCCAGACGATGCGCCAAGCTTCCAGGAATCTGTTGCTATCTCAGCTAGAACTTTAGAGCCTTTGCGGTGGGAAGGCAGATTTGTTTTTCCGGGCGATCGGATTAAGTGGGTTAGCGGGGCTTCCCGGCCAGAACAGGGCGAAAAAGGTGACATTATTTGGGACGGCGTGTTGATTGACATTAGCGATCGCAAACTTGCAGAATCAGCACTGCGGCAAAGCGAAGCCAGATTCCAAAAAATGGCCGCCAATGTGCCCGGAATGATTTATCAATACTTGCGGCATCTCGACGGTTCCGATGAATTTATTTATCTCAGTTCAGGCTGTTGGGAACTCTACGAATTAGATCCAGAAAAAGTTCAAAAAAAGTCTGATTTAATGTGGTCAACGGTGCATCCAGAAGACCTAAAAACTCTGTTAGAATCAATCGCAATTTCCGGCCAAACTCTCAAACCTTGGATATATGAAGGGCGGATCGTAACCGGATCGGGAAAAGTGAAATGGATTCGCGGCATTGCCCGCCCCGAAATGCAGCCTGGGGGCGATATACTGTGGGAGGGGGTGACAATCGATATCAGCGATCGCAAGCTAGCAGAAATCGCCCTCAGCGAGTCAAAAATCGCCCTGCAACAAGCCAATCAAGAACTGGAAAAGCGCGTCCTAGAACGCACGGAAGCCTTGGAAACATCCCAAAAAATGCTGTGGTTGGTAATCAATAACATTCCTCAGTTAATCGCCTGGAAAGATCGAGATTTATTTTACTTGGGAGGCAACAAAAATTTTGCCAAAGTCGCAGGTTTCAATCACCCCAGTGAAATCGCCGGTCTCACCGACTTCGATATGCCCTGGAAGCCGGAAGAAACAGAATTTTTTCGAGCCTGCGACCGCCGCATCATGGCAACCAATACCCCAGAATATCACATCATAGAATCCAAAATGCAAGCCGACGGCACCCAGTGCTGTCTGGATACAAATAAAATACCTTTACACGACAATTCCGGCAATGTTGTCGGCATTTTATCTACGTTTGAAGACATCACCGATAGGCTTTCCCTAGCAGCTCAAGTCCGGGCCAGCGAGGAACTATTTCGCACAATTTTTGAAGATGCACCCATCGCTATCTACTTAGCTAATTTAGATGATAACAAGTTAGTGAGAGTTAATAAAACTTACTGCGAAATGCTGGGATATACCGCAGCCGAATTGCTCGCCAAAACATTTATTGAACTTGGGCATCCAGAAGATTATCCAAAAAATCTCCAAGTTGCTGATTCTCTTGATCGGGGCGAAATTACTCACTATCAAATCGAACTCCGCCAGATTACCGCTACAGGTAAAATTGTTTGGGTAAATGTGACAGCTACTTTGATTCGAGACGGTGAAGGAAAACCTATTTACAACTTAGGGATGATTGAAAATATCACGAACCGCAAAATTTCCGCCGCCGCACTCCAAGCTTCCGAATCTCAATTAAGAAAACAAGCCGCCCAATTGCAAGAAGCCTACGAACAACTACAAAACGCTCAAATCCAATTAGTTCAATCCGAAAAGATGTCGAGTCTCGGTCAGATGGTGGCTGGGATTGCCCACGAAATCAACAATCCCGCAACTTTTATTAACGGCAATATTTCTCACACTTACAACTATTTTCACGATTTAATTGAACTGTTAAGTCTCTACCAGGAATGCTATCCGTCCCCAGTACCTCAGATTGCTGAAAAAGTTAAGGAGTTAGAGCTAGATTTTCTGAAGGAAGACTTGCCGCGAATGCTAAATTCCATGAGAGTAGGAGTAGAAAGAATCAGTAATATTGTGTTGTCGCTGCGGAATTTTTCGCGACTGGATGAATCAGAAATGAAGTTGGTAGACGTTCATGAAGGAATTGACAGTACACTGTTAATCTTGCAGCACAGATTGCATCATACCAGTATAAAAAACGGGATTGAAATTATTAAAGAATACGGAAAACTACCCAAAATTTACTGTTGTGCGGGTCAGTTAAACCAGGTATTTCTAAATATTATCAGCAATGCGATCGACGCTCTAGAAAACCAACGGGAACCTCGGACGATCGTGATTCGCACCCTCATGAAAAAAGCTGGCATGAAAAGCCACAGTAAAAACCAGCTCAGTGATTGCGATCGCATTGTAATTTGCATCGCCGACAGTGGCCCGGGAATGAGCGAAGAGGTTCGCAAGCGGCTATTTGACCCGTTCTTCACCACCAAGCCCGTAGGGGCTGGAACCGGCTTAGGATTATCCATCAGCCATCAGATTGTGGTAGAAAAACATAAGGGAAGCCTGCGGTGCATCTCAGCGCCCGGACAGGGAGCGGAATTCTGGATTGAAATCCCCTGCTGAGCGATCGTCCATTAATCTAAAAGTTTAAATATCTAACTTTTAATTCCCAATTGCCGTCGGTGCTTGAGTTATCAGGGTTTTGAATTAACCGCACTCAGAGGCCGAAATAAATCCCACTCAGCGGTGTGCTAATCTGCTGCCCTTATTCGCTAGGCAATTATGCTGAAAAAACTACCTTTATCCTGGTCTCGCTACATTCCAGCCGGGTTGACGCTGGCTTTGGGTGTCGGACTGTCGATCCTAGCATTCGCCTTGGTTTGGGACTGGGAAGACAAGCGCCGCGACTACGAAATGCAGCGCCGCATCGACGATATTTCGATCGGCATCGAACGCCAGCTCAACTCCGACTTAGATACTGTTCTGGCCCTCAGCGACTACATGAAAGCCTTCAGCGCCGTCGAGCGTTCCTCTTTTGCCCGGTTTGTCGCCCGTCCCCTAGCCGTCCACCCCAGCCTGCAACTCCTGGCTTGGGCCCCCCGCGTCCCCAATTCGCAGCGGCGCAACTACGAAACCAAAGCTAGAACCGAAACAGAGCCCAGCTTCGAGATTACAGAGCGCGGCCCGCGAGGAGAACTCCGCAAGGCTCTCCAGCGTTCCGAATACTTCCCGGCTTTCTACGTCGAACCACCAGCCGGAAACGAGATAGTATTAGGCTTTGACCTCGCCTCCCACCCAGAAATCCGCGCCGGGCTCGATCGAGGGCGCGATACAGGAGAAATGATTGTCACCAACTACATCGGCTTAACTCAGGGCAATTCCTCGGAACCAGGTCTTTTAGCCATAGTTCCGATTTACGAAAACAGCAGTAAACCGACTACCCTGGAATCCCGTCGCCAACTGCTACAAGGATTTGTTCTGGGCGTATTTCGAGGCAAAGATATTTTCCAAACCTCTTTAAAAGGACGCAATACCGACTACCTCAATATTTATCTCGTTAGCGAGGCTCCAGACAAGCAACAAGCAGCGTCGCTGTTACCGCAAAGGGCCAACCCGGTTCTCAAAAATCTCCTTGCTCAGAGGCAAATTCAGCAATTTGCGGTGCAGTTCCAATCCGAGAGCCAACAAGTGCTTCCAGCATCAGCCGCTGCGGAACCATCCCTCATGCAAAACTGCCCGATTCTTGACAATCCAGGCCCGAACTATACAGCTTGCAGAAGGCGGCTGAAAATTAGCGGCCGCCAGTGGTCTATGTACGTGTCGGCTACGCCGGAAATTCGCCGGATTCGCAAGCACTGGCGCTCTTGGGGAACTCTGACGATGGGGATGCTGTGGACTCTGATTCCGGTGACATATATGCTGACAGCTTTGAGTCGCACCGCCCAAATCGAAAAGCTAGCCCGAGAAAGAATTCGCCAAGCCGAACAGTTGCAAGCTGCTTACCTACAGTTGGAACTCGAACAAGCTAAATCCGAGCAACTGCTGCTAAACGTTTTGCCTGCTGCGATCGCCCTGCGTTTGAAGGACAATGAACACAATATCGCGGAAAGTTTTGCGGAAGTAACTGTGATGTTTGCCGACATTGTGGGGTTTACAGAGCTTTCGTCGAGAATTTCAGCGACGGCGGTGGTGAAAGTGCTCAACGATATTTTTTCGGCTTTTGACCACTTGGCCGATCGCCACGGTTTGGAGAAAATTAAGACTATTGGTGACGCTTACATGGTTGTCGGCGGTTTGCCTACGCCCAGAGACGATCACGCCGAGGCGGTTGCGAACATGGCGATCGATATGCTGCACGAAATTCGGCTGCTAAGTTTAGAACATTCGGAACCTTTCAGCATTCGGATCGGGATTAGCAGTGGCCCAGTCGTTGCCGGCGTGATCGGCTTAAAAAAGTTTATTTACGACCTCTGGGGCGACACAGTAAATATTGCTTCGCGCATGGAATCCCACGGGATTACCGGCTGCATTCAAGTCACCGCCGAAACCTACGAGATATTAAAAGATAAATATACTTTTCAGAAGCGTGGCGCCATTCAAGTTAAGGGCAAGGGATACATGGTTACTTATTTACTGACTGGGAAAAAAGATTATTAATCCAGCCCAAAAACGGATACAAGCCTCCGAATCCGCGATCGACTAAGACTTTCGATCGCTAAACTAAGGAATGAGAATTAAATAACTTACAATTTTTATTGTTCTTGTGGGATGGGCGTCCCGCCCGTTCTTTCTGGACGGGCGGGACGCCCATCCCACAAATATGTGTAAATTATTTAATTCGCGATCCTAAGATATAATAAGCTCAAGGTCTTCTGTCACACCTGCACCACAATGAGGAAAAACCATGACGACGCTGCTAATTCAAACCCAAAGCGTCCCAATGACGGTCAATCTCCCTGGGAGCGAATCGATGACTGTTGAACAGTTCTATGAATTCTGTCTAGTCAATCGCGATTTGAGAATTGAACGTACAGCCAGTGGGGAAGTTATTGTTATGTCACCAGCCTTTTCAGATACAGGGAACCGCAACTTTAAGATTGCCGTACAATTGGGGAACTGGGCAGAAGAAGATGGCACAGGTGAAACGTTTGACTCCAGTGCAGGCTTTACCTTGCCGAATGGAGCAACCCGATCCCCCGATGCCTCATGGATTAAACTAGAGCGCTGGAATGCCTTAACTGAAGAACAAAAAGCCTCATTCGCACCGATTTGTCCAGACTTTTTGATTGAATTGCGGTCTGCTAGTGACACTCTCAAGGGATTGCAAAACAAGATGCAAGAATATATTGAGAACGGTGTATCACTCGGCTTTTTGCTCGATCGCAAAAACAGAAAAGTCTACATCTACCGTCCCGATAGCGAACCTGAAATCTTGGATAATCCTGAAACAGTCAGCGGCGAGCCAGAGTTACCGGGATTTGTCTTGCGGATGGCAAAAATCTGGTGATTTAGATCGTTACGCCATACTCAAAGACATCAATTCATCTGTCATTTCAAAATTCGCCGTCACGCTTTGCACATCATCCAAATCTTCCCGTGCGTCCATTAACTTAAGGAGCGATCGAGCTTTTTCAGGAGTGTCTATTTCCACTGTATTGCTGGGAATCCAGCGAGTTTCCGACTGCAAAACTGCCAAGTTTTTGTGTTTCAAATGACACTCCCCGCTCTTTCAGAGACTGGGATTCTTGGTTCATAGATACCTTATTTTTTAGCTCGAATCACTAAATCAATTAACTGTTCTCTTCCCCAGAGTTGTACCCCATTCGCGTGAGCCAGTTTATGAGCATTGGATGTAAACATACTGTTTGTAATAACGATCGCATCTTGCGCCCCGTAATACTTAACCGCACTAACCACTTCTTGCACGGCGGAATTTCCCACTTTTCCTTGATAGCGTTTTGCCTGGACAACGGTTTTCTTGCGGGCTTTAGAGAGAATCAAGTCCGCACCAAAATCCCCCGTTTTGGGTGTCATTTCGACCGCATAACCGAGATTGCGGAAACAGCAGGCTAAAAATTCCTCAAACTCTTCTCCCGTCATGCGATCGACCTGATCGATTAAATACCCAATCTCTGCCACTTCTAACCGCGTAGAACCTGCTAAAATCTGCTTGAATTTTTTCAGCAGAATTGCACTCAACTTAGTAGAAGGAGAATGAGAAGATAAGGGGGGAGCTTGTGATTCAGTATCTATTAAATTCGCAATCTTTGGCACGTCTAAGCGCCCAACAACTTTTATGATTTTTTGGAATTTTTGCATCATACTCGAACTCAACTTATTAGTAGAAGGAGAATCAGAAGATAAAGAGGGAATTTGTGATTCAGCTTGGACTTCAGTTTGTGCTTCAGTGGCTTCCGATACCCCATCCTCGATCGAAGTTTGCTGGGCTAGCTTTTGAGCTTGCTTTCTTTTGCTCAAAACAGCCCGTTGAATTGTCAGCAAAATTTTCCCCTCTTGTTGATTAATTTCACCGTCAGCCTCGACGATCTCAGTGCATCGCTTTAAAAGTGGTTCGGCAAAGTCGAGTTCAAGTTGTTCGAGTAAAATATCCAACTTGGGAAGTAATTTAGACTTATTTGTCACAGCTTCAATCTCAGCTAAAGTCCTGGGATTTAAATTCGCCGCTCGTAATTCCGGTAATAACTCATCCCATCGGGTGAATTTTTTGCTGGCATAGACGACATACACCAAAATCCAATCCATCACCGTTTCTTGTGCGATCGCTGTCTCTAAATATTGCTCACTTTCCGCTTGCAATACCTCTTGTAAATCTTCGAGCTTGGTTTCGATTTGCGAGGAATCGAGATGCGCTTCATAAAACCGACAAGCACCGTATCCCAGCGCGTAAATCATTGTCGCACTGGCGCTAGCATTAATTACCGCACCCGCCAAGGGAATATTGCTGACAAGCGTAACTCCAGCTTCGATCGCTAAATTGCTACCCAAGGACAAACCAAAAATAGCGACAACTTCTGCTTTGCGATCGCTCGATCGCAAATCCATGCCATAGGCGGCAGCAATTTGATAAACCAACTCGGCAGATAACGCCGTCATTGCCGCTAAATCCATGCCAGACAACGCCAAAGCCACGCCGGGAACTAAACTGCTCACCAAGCCACTTCCTGCCGCTAGCAAGGCTTTTTCCACCATCAAGTGATGTGCGATTTCTTGAGGTTTCTCGTGAGGATATTGGCGCTGTAACTCTCGAACTTGCGCCTCGGCATTTACGACATCAACAGCATCTATAGCATTAACTAACCAGTCGATTTTGAACTTTTGGGTCAGTTTTTTCAGGATAGGACTCTGCGAAATAAAAACTAGGGATGAACCAAAAAAATTGGGAACTTGCATTGCTGCACTTCCCGCACTCGCCGCTGCATTCCCCACCGCACTCGCGGTATTAACAATCGCACTTCCAGCACTGACGGCTGCATTCCCCACCGCACTCGCCGTATCAACAATCGCACTTCCAGCAGTGCCGGCGGCATTCCCCACCGCACTCGCCGTATCAACAATCGCACTTCCAGCACTCGCCGCCACACTCCCCACCGCACTCGCCGTATCAACAATCGCACTTCCAGCACTCGCCGCCGCACTCCCCACCGCACTCGCGCTTGCAGAGACGGCTCCGAAAACGGAACCGAACCAATTGGATGTATCCTCTGGTTTAGCCGGCACATTCGATTTGGATCGATCCTTGGTTTCTGATACTTCGGTTGCTGAGAGAACTTCTGGTGAGTGGGTGCTGTCTATTTTGCTTTCGTTGTCTAGCATGGCTTTACTGTGGGTGGAGATTTTCAATGCAGCTTTTTCAGCAATTCCTTGGATTGACACTCCCCCCTCGTGTACAGATGGGGATTCGTTTCCTGGTAATAGTGTAGCGCGATCGTCCCGCTGGCGATTTTTCGTCTTTTGCAGTGCCAACAGGACGATCCCGATCCCTCATCTTTAAAGCATTAAACCATACTCAAAGACATCAATTCATCGGTCATTTCAAAATTAGCCGTCACGCTTTGCACGTCGTCCAAATCTTCCAGTGCATCCATTAACTTAAGGAGCGATCGAGCTTTTTCAGGAGTATCTATTTCCACTGTATTGCTCGGAATCCAGCGATTTTCCGACTGCAAAACAGCAAATTTTTTTTGTTTCAAAACATCAGCCAGTTGTTCCAAATTAGCCACACTTGTAAATACCTCTGCACCTTCAGTGTCCTCATCAATTAATATCAAATCATAAGATTCCGCAGCCGCCTCTAGCGACGCTTCAAACAATTGTTCCTCATCAATAGGGCCGCGTACCGTACAAACCCCTTTGTGGTCAAACATCCAGCCCACACAACCAGTTTCGCCCAGGTTGCCGCCATTTTTAGTAAAAGCTTCTCGCAAGTCAGCCGCTGTGCGGTTGCGATTGTCTGTCAGCGCTTCAATCAGAATAGCAACCCCGCCAACGCCGTAACCTTCGTAGCGAATAGCTTCTAAATCCGAACTTCCTCCCGCCAAGCCGGCACCTTTGGCGATCGCCCTTTCTATGTTTTCATTAGGAATACTCGCCGCCTTGGCTTTTTCTATAGCCGTCCGCAGTTGAAAATTGCCAGCGGGATCGGGAACTCCGCTGCGGGCCGCGACAATAATTTCGCGAGATATTCTAGCAAAAACCTTGCCTTTAACGGCATCAACTCTAGCTTTTTGGCGTTTAATATTCGCCCACTTACTGTGTCCAGCCATACCTATTTGAGATTTTCGATTTAAAATGTGCGATCGAGATTAAAGAATAACACCCTGATTCGGACTAATCAGATTAACGTAGGGTGCACCGGGCAGCGCACCTTACACACATAGCATAGAATGCGATTTTTCGCACGAATCTCAACTTTAATTAAATCGGATAACGGTTTCAGAGTCAGTCAGGTGAGAAGTATCGCCATTAAGTGCGATCGACCATTCTCCCTCACCCCGCACCACTTTCACCAAACAGCACAAAGAAGCGTTAATTTCCGTTTCAGCACAGCCCGCCAGCCCGATCGCAGTTCCTAAAACCGACGCACCGTGACCTACCAATAACATATCTTCGGGAAACTCAGCCGCGAGGCGTTTAGCAGTTTCCCCCGCCCTTTTGAGACAAGCTTCCCCAGTTTCGGGATAATTAGCAATACCGCCTTTGTAGGAAGCATCAATCCTGGGAAAACGCCTGCACAAAGCTTCGACGGACTCAGTTTTTGGCATTTCTGTCATCCATTCAGGATTTAGCCATTCGCACAGTCCCCAGTCTAGTTTAATTGACAAATCGAGAGCTTCTGCCGCGTGATTTGCTGTTTGGACAGTTCGCAGAAAAGGGGAAGCAAAAATATGAGAAATTCCTTCTCCTTTGAGGCGATTGGCGAGTTGTTTAGCTTGAACGTGACCGTCTTCGGAAAGGTGGGGATCGTAGCGGTGTTCTGCGGTGAGAAACCAGTCGGGGTTAACGAAGTCGATGCGGTTTCCGTGTCGTGCGATCCAGACTGTTTGTGGCATGAGTTGGTTTGAGTTTTACTTCTAAGTTTAATATTATATCAAAGATGCTGATTTGGGTTCTTTATGAAATTCGATTGGGATGATAAAAAGTGAATCCGTAGGGTGCGTCGCTGCGATATCTTAGATATAACTTGCAGATTTTTGAGGGCGACGCACCTTACTGACGAGAAGATTATGTGTACCACATCTACATGGAATATGCTGTATATTAAAGATATTGAAGTTTATGAATAAAAATACAATAGGGATGAACGATGAACTGCGATCGGAATATGATTTGAGGAAGTTGTATGTAAGAAGAACGGTAGGCTCTGAACGAAAGACCTTTGGGGGAGCATCTCAATGAAAGCAGCAAAGCTCGAAATTGGAATTAGGAGTTAGGAGTCAGGAGCCAGGAGAAAAGAGTCAGAAGGAAGAAGAAAGAAGTGTTGTTGCAAATATGAGATACTCCCGACCTTTGACCTTTGGTGGTCTAAATATTCGTTTAGAACCGGATGTTGCAGAGATGTTTCCAGATTCTGAAGCAGTGAATGAAGTTCTGCGGTTTTTGATGAGAATTACTAAATAAAACGTAGTGTCTGAGAAATAAGCTCGTCCCTCTATCCGTGCGGCAGTTTTTTCAAGCATCCACTCTAACATGGATTTTAAAATTATCAAAAATATGCTGAAACTGTGCGTTATAGTTCCACAACTATTTGACACGGCGCTAAAATTAAACCAGTCACTCTGTATTGTCGAATGGCTCAATCTATAAAGCAACTCCACGCCCAAATTCAAGCCATGCCCAGCAATTCGGTTAAGGCGATCGTGCTTTCATGGCTGAATCAGTCCAACGGTATTGATCTCAGCGACTTTGAACAATCGCAGAAATTGCTGAGGAAACGGAGGGATATCAGTGGGGAGAAATTGACACAGCAAACGAGTTTCAACCCCTCAGCGAAGAAGGAACGATCGCCTTGAGTCTCGCAGCCTTGCAAGATTACCAAACAAACAAGACGGGCCGAAGAGCACGATCGGGTTAAGCAATGGGCAGATAGTCTAGGGAGCGATCGTTTTGGCTACCTATGCCAAAATAAAGTTAGAAAATAAAGTTAACCATTCATCATAACTTTTATGACTCTTACACTCACCTTACCCCCCCAAATCGAAGCACTGCTGCGCCAACGGGCGGAAAGTACAGGACAAGATATAACCAGCGTTACCCTAGCTGTTATCGCGTTCGGACTTAGCTTTGATGAAAGCGATTTCTTCGAGGCATTAGAAGGGATTCAACGCGGACTTGATGACTTCGATCGGGGTCAGTTTTCTACTCTGGAAGAGTTTGTCGATAGACAAAACCAGAAATACGGACTTTCTTTGGAAGCATAATGTATCGCATTGACTTTTCCAGTACAGCTCAATCTGAAGCTGATGCAGCGTTTCTGAACTTTTCCCAATTCACGACTCCCGAACGCGCTCAAGCATGGTATCAGGGTTTGATTAAAGCGATTTCCTCACTGAAAGAAATGCCGCGTCGTTGTGTTTTAGCCCGTGAAAACGCGTTTTTCAGCCAAGAGATTCGCCAGCTTCTGTATGGAAGTGGTAAAACCACGTATCGCTATTCACTATTTTTGACGATCAACCCATACCAACGGTGAGATTATCCACATTCGCCATGCAGTCCAGCGTGCGATTGGCGAACCCCAAGATGAGGCAGGACCTTATGCTTAGCTTATCTAATTTTTTTGAAATAAGCGATCGCAAATTGCCATGCCCTCCGCAGCCGCGAATTACATTCGCCCCCTAACTCGCAGCATCTTATTCCCGCCTTTTTGAAACTCATAAGGAGCCTCTTGAATTTCTACACTAAAATTTCTCTTTTTCAATTCGGCGACGATCGGATTTAAGCGATCGGATTCTTCCCCGCTAAAACTCTGCAATAGAGGAAAGACGCGGACTTCCTTCGCAACCCGACACATTTCTGTAATTGCTGACCGATGAAATTCTTCGGAAAGCAGGTGAGAATAAGCAAATAAGAAATGGCTGCACAAAGCTAAATCGAATTGACCGTTCTCGAAAGGCAAAACTGGCAGCTCAGCATTAATGTATCGACCTTGCTGCAAACCTGATGGAAAATCTTCTAAAAATTCCTGCATCGCCTTCATTCGCACTTCGCCTAGCTGGTAGGGCGATTCAAAATTATTCCACAGGTAGCCGTCTAAATTGGCTTTAACACCGTCAATCACAGTTTGATATGTTTCTTGGATGCGATCGCCAATTTCCACCGCAGTAAACCGATAAACTGGATCGCAAGAAATTACCTTTTTACCTTGGCGAGTCATTTCGGCATTGAAACTCGCCGGGCCGCCCGCACAATCAAGAATTGCTAGCTTGAGGTCACTTGAGGTCAAGCTAAACATTCCTATGTATTCATCCAAGCAGCGTCCCCAGGGAATTACTTTATCCAATTTTAGTGACACTTGTCTTTGTCCTGCAGAGAGAATTATTTAACATTTTACCTCAAATCAGGGTGGTTTTTTCCTATCTCCTTTCTGTGGCGGGTTGATTTGTATATCGAGTTATGTATGAAAAATTTTGGTCAAACGAGATCCTAATCCTGAGAACACTTGGCGGGCTTTACACTTTCTTTACAAACAAGGTACAAAATAGTTAAGTGCGATCGCACAATTTTTATGCTTCCACCTGTGGATTTTGCAGCGAAGCGAGGCTACACTGGACAGCAGGGAAAATAAACTAAAATCAACTAGCTAAATTGCTCTTGTTCATTGGCAGGCTGCCACCAGGAAAGAAAGATGAAACATAACGTTCAAACCGCTACAAGTCTGAGTTTGTCAGCACTCCTGGTGCTATTGAGTTCGCTGCCCAGTATAGCTCAGTTGCCTGCCGTCAGAACTCCTGCGCCCGCTAGGAACCCAAACAGGCCGAGAGTACCGCCGCCGCCACCTGCGGGTTCGAGTTTGCCGGCGATCGGCAATTCTGGTTCGCTGACGCAAGAAGCAGCTTATACTTTAGGGTCTGGCGATCGCATTGCTTTAGAGATATTCGGCGTCCCTGAATTCAGCAGAGAATATCAAGTGTTAGTTGACGGGACGCTCAATTTGCCAATCATTCGCAGCGTCTCAATTCAAGGGTTGACGCTGGAACAAGCCGCTAACGTAATTACCAAGCGATACGAACCCTTCATCAATGTTCCCGTTGTTACCGTGACTCTGATGGTCGCTCGCCCCCTAAATATAGGTCTTGCGGGTGAAGTTACTCGCCCGGGTTCCTACAAGATTAATCCCACTAGAGATGGAGGAGGAGTAAAATTCCCGACTTTGATGGAAATGCTGCAACTTGCAAAAGGGGTGACATCAGCAGGAGATATGCGAAATGTCCAAATTCGCCGTCCCCGCAGAGGCGGGCCGGAGCAAGTTACTACTGTTGATTTGCAGGATTTTTTAGAGACGGGAAATTTGCGTCAAGACGTTACCATTCGAGATGGAGATACAATTTTTGTACCGACAGCAAGTGCCCTTAATACTGAAGAAGTCCGTCAAAGAGCCAGTGCTAATTTTTCCGCTGATATTACTAAACCAATTGGCGTGGTAATTGTCGGGGAAGTGAACCGGCCGGGGCCTTATACTGTATTTGCTTCGGATGTGCGATCGAGCAACCAACAAACAGAGTTGAGTTTTGTATCTATCGACCAACAGCAAGGAGCAGTTGTGGGCTTACCAACGATAACTAGAGCATTGAAAATTGCTGGTGGTATCACTACAGAAGCTGACATTCGCCGAGTGCAAATCCGCCGCCGAGTCAGAGGTGGCAATGAACAAACTATCATGGTAAATCTGTGGGATTTGCTGCAAAGAGGCGACGCAACTCAAGATATTTTGCTGCAAGAAGGAGATAGCGTAATTATCCCGACAGCAGCTACTGTAGACTTGGCTGAAGTTTCTCAAGTCGCCAATAGCAGTTTTTCTCCGAACGCGATTAGCATCAATATTGTAGGAGAAGTAATTAGGCCTGGGGCTTTGGAGGTGCGGCCTAGTACATCGCTGCACCAAGCTTTGCTGACCGCAGGCAGTTTCAATCAATTGCGGGCTAAAAAAGACAAGGTAGAACTATTGCGTTTGAACCCCAACGGTACTGTTTCTCGCCGCACGATCGAGGTGGATTTTGCTCAAGGCTTGAATCCTAATAATAACCCTACTCTCCGCAACAACGATGTGATTCTGGTAGCGCGATCGGGCTATGCTAGGGTAGCAGACAATATCAACAGATTCTTGCAGCCAATAACAGGAGTTGCAACTGGGATCAGCGCTGTTAGCGGCGTTCTTACGGGGTTTCAAGCAACTATCAACGCTTTTCAAAACTTATTTTTGGGAGGGGATTTCGAGCGGCAAAATCAGCTCAGACAGATTCGCGAACAACGTGAAGACAGACAAGAGCAACGTGAAGACAGACAGCTAGAAAGAGAGATACAACGTGAAGATAGATTGCAGCAAGCAGAAGACAGACGCTTGCAACTTGAAGACAGACAGCGGCAAATAAATCTTCAGAATCAGCAGCTTCTGATTCAACAGCAGCAACTTCAGCTCCAGAATCAGCAGCCGCAGCAAATGCAGCCACAAACTACGACAACTACTCCTTGATATCTAGTCAGGTAAAATAACCCTTATAACTTTGTAGTGAGGACTTCAGTCCTCCCTCCAAAAAAATTGATAGGGGTCGTTAAGCTCCAACTACACACCTCAAGTCCGCACCGAAGAAATTAAAAGTAATAATTTAAACACATATTATCTCAGAAAAATTGCGCGTTGTTAAGGGGTAATTCAAAATATCTGTAGTTTAGACTAGCCAAAGATGAGAACGGTGGCAAAAGAAGAACTAGAGCCACCGCGCCGGGAGAGAATGAGA